>NZ_RXFM01000040.1 GCF_003953955.1 Candidatus Aquarickettsia rohweri
AGCACAATATTATTATGGACTTATTTGCGCAAATGAAAAAGATGTTGAATGTGCAAAAAAATATTTAGAATTAGCAGCTGATAACAATCATGTTGAAGCACAATATATGTATTGTAAAATGTTTGAAAGAGATACTGAATGTGTAAAAATAGAATTAGCAGCTAATAATAATATGGTTGAATTATAGCGATGAAATGATTTTATACATATAGAGAAAATAAGATATAGCGCATAACGTGCTAACAAAGCTAAGGGCCCAAAAAAATGAAATAGGTGAATAATGTATATAAAAATGCAAGAATATTATGATAGCTCCTCCAATTATCCAATAAAAAATTAGCATTGAAATGAGTGGAAATACAGTTTTGCGCAAACCTCTTAATACAGACATAAACATTATTGCACATGAGTCTGTTAATAAAAAAACTAACATTGGATACATATATAAAATGCTGATATTTATAAAGCGTTGCTCTGTAAAGAAGAAATTCAGGTAATATTGTTTCAATATAAAAATTAGTACAATGCTTAATGTAATTATAGAGATGCCGATAAGGAGCATGTTTTTTATTATTTTAGATATATTGATTTTGATAGTCTTATTGGAATAATTTTGTCCAATAATAATGATTGCTCCTTGGCCTATAGCTAATGGCCATATAAGAAATAATAAGATTATTTGTATTACTACTTGATATGACGTTATGTATTCAATAGCATATTTTTGAGTTACAAGGATTAATACTGTAAAAAATACCGATTCTACACTATAAACCAAACTCATAGGGATACCTTCTTTTAAGATTTCTATAATATAGTGAAATTTTAATCTCATATTTTTCAATGTTTTTGGAAGTAACTCATTTTTCCAAGTAAAATATAATAAGTGAAACAGTGTATACCAAAATGACAATGCAGCAGCATAAGCGAATCCTGTGGCACCCATATGAAATGGGTGCCATGAAAATATTATTGTAAATAAAGCACAGATTATAAAGCCATTTATATTAGTGATACTAATTATTTTAGTTTTTTTAAATGATAATAAGTGAAATCTTAATGTAGTAGAAAACACAAAAGCTGGGATACCAATTATATAAGCACACAAAAATAAATTAACATCATATTGTAGTTCAGGTGATATTTTGAAAAAATCTGAAAATTTAGGAAAGATAAAAAGAAGGAATGAAATAATACTTATTATAATAAAGCTAATTACAATATATGGGAGAAATTAATTACTAAAAATAGTAGATATATTATTTTGATGAGTATTAATAATACTAATTGCTGAAAGAAGACCTATTATTACCATTGTAATGGTTTGGATAATGCCAATAGCAACAGCAAAAGATGCTATGGCCTGCGCATTAACTTGATTCATTACATAAGTTGCTATAAATATTCTACCGAAAACTGCTAATTGTATAAATAAAACTGGAAAAGTAATGTGTAAAATATCTTTTCTGATAGAGAAATCAGTTGCTAAATTGTTCATTATTTTCTCTCATCAATAATATTGCGTATTTTTCCAGTTTTAGAATTCCTTGTAATTGAGCCATATGGTAAGATATTGATAAAAATGTCTCCAACAAGCTTTTTATTGATTAGATTTTTTATTATTGTGACAAAAGATATTTCATTATATAAAGCTTCTTTTAGTCCCTTAGAAACTTTTTCCTGATTTTTAATTTCTGAAATAATTGTTACATAATCAATGCCATTTGTATTATTAATTAGTACTTGGAAATGTGATGATAATTCTTCAAATTTAGCTATTGAATTTGCAAAAAATTCAATCGATATAGTATCGGTTCCTATATTTATATTATCATCACAACGTCCTAGTAGTTCGAATTTTGGATCAGTGGAATGACATTGGCAATTTTGATCTAACATTCTGCCTATATCTCCAATTTCATATCTAATTAATGGCATTAATGTTCTGTCTAGGTTAGTAACGACTATACGACCTTGTTCACCAAATGATACGGGATTATTATTATTAAAGTTTAAAATTTCAAGATATTGCATGTTAGAATGGAGATGATATTCATTATCACCACAAAAAATACATTGATAGCCTATTGCTCCTGTATCACTGCTAGTATAACCAGTTGATTGAAAATGTTTTACCTTAAGAATTTTTTTTATATATTTTTTAGCACCTTCATACAAATGTTCGCCACCAATAATAATTCTAGGTATACAAATATCTTTAATATTTTTTTCTTCTATATAATGTGCAAGAGAAGCTATTTGTGTAGGTATGCCAAGCAAAGCTGTGATTTTGAATCTGCGTATCATTTCGATTAAGAAATCTTGTTTATAACTTTCTCCAAGGCTTAATATACAGCATCCAACGTGTTTTAGCGCTATATTGAATATAGTCATCCCTGGCCATAAATCTTCACCTGTTAGTAAATTTGCTACCACATCATTCTTTTGTAAGCCACACACTTTCAAGCCTTTTGCTAGCATTTTTGCATTTGTGTTATTTTCCTCATATGAACGAAAAACAAATTTGGGGGCTCCTGTGGTACCTCCGCTTGTAAAAATATAACAAAACTCTAATTTATCAGTAAGTAAGCTGCATTTTGCATTAGACGTATGTTGTTTTAGTGTACTTCCTTTTAATATTGGTAATTTATCAAGTTCGTCTAAAGTTTTTATTTTGTCTATGGGAAGTGTTTTAGAATAATATTTTGAGTATTTTTTTGCATATGAAATAACATAATTTAAATTACGTATTATATGATTTTTATGGCTGTAATTTTTTTTCACCACATTTATTATACAACCTCCTTGTTCAGATACATTTACTATATCACCTGAAGATACTCTAAGAAATCCGGCCCCAAGAAAGTTTTTATTATAATTAGCAAAAAATCGGACAATATGCATGTTTGCAAAATCTATATTATTGTTGTATTTTGTATATATGGGAACTTTTTTTTGAAATATATAAGGTTGTATTATATAATCTTGGCATTCATTTTTTAGGATATTTTTAATTAATTCAGCAGAGTGAGTTTT
Organism: Candidatus Aquarickettsia rohweri; assembly: GCF_003953955.1. Classification (GTDB taxonomy): domain Bacteria; phylum Pseudomonadota; class Alphaproteobacteria; order Rickettsiales; family Midichloriaceae; genus Aquirickettsia; species Aquirickettsia rohweri. The sequence continues at coordinate 3,037 of NZ_RXFM01000040.1, forward strand.
ACCAACATACATTCCAACACCTTTACCCCCTCCATATTTTTTTAGTACCCAATTATTTTTATTAGATACTACTTCTTTGTTAATTTCATTATTAGGTAAATAAGTTTGTATAATATATTTATTAAGTATTTTAAATTCTTCCATTGAGATATATCGCAACATTATCTCTGGTTTTGAGAAAGCAGCTAAAAGACGTTTATCATGTCCAATTAATATTGTTCTTAAATCATTAATATAATTTGTTTTAACTAAAGCTTCTAAAAAATTATCACTTAAACTTAATAATTCATCTTGGTGTAGTTCAATAATAAATTGTTCACATATTTGTCCTTTAAATAATAATTTACCATCAAATACTGTTAACTCATTAGGAATTAGAGATATTTGTTTTTGTTTTATTTTTGAATTTTCTTTTAAAATATTTTCTAAAAAATTCATATCATAACCTTTTTCTCGATCACGCAGTATAATTATAGGTTTAGATAGATCAAAATTTTTTAATACCAAGTTTATAATGTTAGGGTATTGGTTAATTGAGACGTAATCTGATATACCAGTTTTATTATAAATATCTCTTAAAAATTGAGCTACAAGTATACCATTAAATGGAAATCTTGCGTTAATTTCACATATTTTAATTCTATTGTCTGTTGTAATTAAAAAATCTGGACGTATGGAACCTAATTTATAAGTAATTTTTGAACATTTCTCTAATAATATTGATGCTTTGTTTGATAATTTTAAAATACTTTGCACATCTTTATCGTGAAAATAATTTTTAATTATAGCATCAAGTGCAATAATTATAATGTTATTAGCTTCTTCAATTTGTTCTATTACATCATCATCAAATATTATAGGGTAAGGGTTAAAATTTTTTCCATATCTATCAAAAGACATTTTATAAGATAATGATTTTAATAATTTATCTTTGTCTTTAATTAAATTTTTTTTAAATGGAACTAAGTGTTGTAATTTTTCTTTTTGTTTCATGGCTTTTTTTGGTAAATTCTGTTTTTATAAATTTATCAAAATTTGTGAAAAATCTTGCGCGGATAAGATGTCTGTTTTTATCCTTTATTTCAGTTCTTGCATGTAAAAAACGCCTGTTATTTAGTAATATTAATTGCCCTGTTTTTAGTTCAAATCCTCTATTGATAATAGGGGAATGGCAAAGTTCATCAAATTCATCTAAAGCATTTTTTATCTCCTTTGATAAGCCTCTTTGATCTATGATAGATCTTCTATATCGTATATTAAAATTTTCATCTATTATCTTAGCGTGTATATATTTCACTCCTTTTTTAAATTCCTCTGGTATGATAAATTTTACAGATTCCTTTTGAAGAGTGGTTAATGATTTTTTAGATAAGTGTTGAATTAATGTTAGTCCGTCAATTAATAAATTTTTTCCACCACCAAATTTATCATGATTTACTACGTAAAGTGCTATAAAATCTGGTATTTTTTCTTCATAAGAACAATCTGTATGTAATACAAATTCATTTAACTGATGTGATCTTGCTAAATACTCTCCATTGTTATTTTGTACAGGTTTTACATCCAATAAAATAACACCTTCACCATTATGACTATGTAGTATTCCTCCTATAGAATTTACGACTTTTACTAAAGTATTGGCAGTTTTTTCCTCATAATTAAGATTAATAATCAATATGCCAGATCTATTAAGTATATATTGATATAGTGTTTTTGGTATTTTTTGGTTATTAGAGCTTAAATTTTGATAGCATATGGCAGGAATTTTTAATTGATAGCTATCTGCATAAATATTATTTACTGACATTTTTAACTCCTTATATCAGTTAGATATACATATTTTTTATTTTCTTTCCCATTATTTATTAATAAATTTTACTAATGTTTATAGCAATGCTTTTTTGTATGCTTTAAATGCTTTGAATTTTCTTTGCAATACTCAATAGCTTTTTCTAAGTCTTTTAATAACAAATCTGCCATTTCATAACTAAATCCTTCACGTATAACAATTCTCATAACAACTACATCTGTTAGATTATCTGGTAAAGTATATGCTGGTACTTGCCATCCAGTATAATTTAATCTTTCGGATAATAAGAATAAATTAAAATCAACTTTGTCTTTTACTTTCCAAGAAACAACAGCAATGTCATTTCCTTCGCTAATAATGTCAAATATCTCATATTTCTTTAGATTCTTTGCTATATTATTAGCTATTTCTCTAGATTCTTCATGAACCTTTTTATAACCTTCAAACCCTAGTCTAACAAAATTGTAATATTGGCCTATGACTTGGCTTGCAGATTTTGAAAAATTTAAAGTAAATGTTGGCATTTTGCCACCAAGATAATTTACATTAAATACTAAATCTTCTGGCAAATCTTTTTTATCTTTCCAAATTGCCCAACCTACTCCTGGGTATACTAGTCCAAATTTATGTCCTGAGACATTTATAGATTTTACCCATTTCAATCTAAAATCCCACTTTAATATTTTTTGCAAAAATGGTGCAACAAAGCCACCACTTGCTGCATCAACATGAATTGGAATTTCAAGATTGTGTTTTTTATTAAATTTATCAATTTCTTTATTTAATTTTTCTATAGGTTCATATTCACCGGTAAATGTACTTCCTAGTATGCCTACTACACCGATGGTATTTTCATCACAAAGTTTTACAGCTTCTATGGGGTCAATAATATAACGTCCTTTTTCAAGTGGTACTTGCCTCATTTCAACGTCCCAGTAATTACAAAATTTTTCCCAGCAGATCTGAGTATTAATGCCAGTGATTAAATTTGGTTTAAAATTTTTGTTCTTTCTCTTTAATTGCATTTTTCTTTTCATAGCAAGGCCTGCAAGCATACATGCTTCACTTGATCTAGTTGTAGAGCAACCAATCATATTATCAATATTAGGAACATTCCATAGTCTTGCAATAATCTCAACACAACGATTTTCAATTTCCGCAGTTTGAGGGTACTCATCTTTATCAATCATATTTTTATTTGCAACTTCACCCATTAATTTAGCAGCTTCAGGCTCCATATAGGTAGTTACAAAAGTTGCTAAATTTTGTTTAGCATTTCCATCTAATATTAGTTGATCTTTTATCATATTATAAGCTAATCTAGCATCTAAACCCTTATTCATAATTTTATGATTTTTTGCTATATCTCTATTTGTTTGATGATTTTCCATTTTAATTTATATTTAAGTATATATCCTTTAATCTAAACATAGATAATAATTGAATACAAAATATTTAGAGACTAAGTTTTAAAAACTTAGATATATTGAAATGTAAGATTCTTGTACCTATATTAATAGTAACAAAAATTTTTAATTTATAATTTTATGAATTTTGATAAATTTACTGATAATTCAAAATCTATAATTCAACAGGCGCAAGCTTTTGCTTTATCTAAAAATCATCAGCAATTTAAACCTGAACATATTGCGTATATTTTAATAGATAAAGAAGATGAAATTTGTAGAAGGTTAGTTAGTTTATGTGATGTTGATCCTAGTCAAATTGTAAAAAAGATTGTTGAATATTTATATAAATTACCAACTATAACAGGTTCAAATCAGTTATATTTATCCAATGAAAATGCAAAAATATTAGTTTTAGCAGAGCAAATTGCAAAAAAGAGAGGAGATAGTTTTGTTAGCACGGAAAGTATATTGCAAGCTATGACTGAGATAAAGGATACTGAGATTTATAAAATTTTATCGAAAGAGGGAATAGATTCATTAAAAATTTCATCTGCAATTGACCAAATGAAGAAAGGTAGAGTAGCTGATACGGCAAATGCTGAAAATACCTTCGAATCTCTAAAAAAATATACAAAAGATATAACACAGTATGCTGCAGAAGGTAAGATAGATCCAGTAATAGGGAGAGATGAAGAAATTAGAAGAGCGATACAAGTATTATCAAGAAGAACCAAAAATAATCCTGTTTTAATAGGTGAGCCAGGAGTTGGTAAAACTGCTATAATAGAAGGATTAGCTCAAAGAATTTACACAAATGATATTCCAGAAAGTTTAAAAAATTTAAAATTATTATCGTTAGATTTGGGAGCGTTGATTGCTGGTGCTAAATATAGAGGTGAGTTTGAAGAAAGATTAAAGTCTGTATTAAATGAAATATCTAGGTCTTCTGGGCAAATAATATTATTTATTGATGAATTACATACTCTTGTTGGGGCAGGTGCTAGTGAAGGTGCCATGGATGCATCAAATTTATTAAAGCCAGCTCTTGCAAGAGGAGAATTGCATTGTATAGGAGCTACAACTCTTGCAGAATATAAAAAATATATTGAAAAAGATGCTGCCCTTGCTAGAAGGTTTCAACCAGTATTTATACCAGAGCCTACTATTGAAGACTGCATATCAATGTTAAGAGGTCTTAAAGAAAAATATGAGGTTCATCATGGAGTGAGGATAACTGATAATGCAATTATTGCTGCTGCTAATCTTTCTAGTAGATATATTACTGATAGATTTTTGCCTGATAAGGCTATAGATTTAATAGATGAAGCTGCAAGCAGGTTGAAGATGCAAGTTGATAGTAAGCCTGAAGAAATTGATGAACTTGACAGAAAAATAATGCAGTTAAAAATTGAAAAAGTTGCACTTGAAAAGGAAAATGACAAAGCATCAAAAGAACAATTAAAAATTATACAAAATGAGTTAAAAAAATTAGAATCAACTCATATGGATTTAATGAGCAAATGGCAGTCTGAAAAATTAAAAATAAATGATATTCAGTCTCTTAAAGAAAAATTAGACACTGCAAAAATGGACTTAGATGTTGCTCAAAGGCAAGGAGATTTTAATAAAGCAGGTGAACTAAGATATAGTGTTATACCAAAAATAGAAGAAGACTTGAAAAAATTTGAAAAAGAAAGGGAAAATACAATGTTAAAAGAATCTGTTTCAGAAAACGATATAGCTTCTATTGTATCTAAATGGACTGGTATTCCTGTTGATAAAATGTTGACATCAGAAAAAGATAAATTACTTAAAATGGAAGATTATTTAAAGAAATTTGTCGTTGGTCAAGATCATGCGCTTGAAGTAGTATCTAAAGCTGTAAGAAGATCTAGAGCTGGAATTTCAGATAAAGAAAAGCCAATAGGATCTTTTTTATTTCTTGGACCTACAGGAGTTGGAAAAACAGAATTAACAAAAGCATTAGCAATTTTTTTGTTTAATGATAAAAAAGTAATACTTAGGATTGATATGTCTGAGTATATGGAGAAGCATTCAGTTGCAAGATTAATAGGCTCCCCTCCCGGTTATGTTGGCTATGAAGAAGGGGGCAAATTAACTGAAACTGTTAGAAGAAGGCCATATCAAGTGATATTATTTGATGAAATTGAAAAAGCTCATCCAGATGTATTTAATATACTTTTGCAAGTTCTTGATGAAGGTAGATTAACAGATGGTCAAGGAAGAACTGTCGATTTTAAAAATACTTTAATAATTTTGACATCAAATATAGGTTCAGATTTGATATCCTCGCTTCCAGGTGATAAGAACGTAAATGAAATTAGAGATGAAATAATGGTGAATGTCAGAAAATCTTTTAAGCCTGAGTTTATTAATAGATTAGATGAAATATTGTTATTTAATAAGCTTAAAAAAGAGAATATGGTTGATATTATAGATATACAACTTAAGAAATTAAGTGAAATGCTTATTGATAAGAAAATTTCTATACAAATAACGTCAAAGCTTAAGGAATGGTTGGTTAATCAAGGTTTTGATCCAATTTATGGAGCTAGGCCTTTAAAAAGAGTGATTCAAAATAATATTCAAAACCTAATTGCTGAAAAATTAATTTCAGGAGAAATTGTTCCTAAGGATAAATTGACGCTTGATTTACAAAGTAATAAAGTTGTTTATGTAAAAAATAGTAATTAACTTAATAACATTAATAAACTTTAAAAAATTAAATGCTTTGATATATATATGATTGCTTATTTATAAATTAAACGATGAAAAAAATTAATAAAAATCTTTTTGGAGTTGTTAAAATTCTTTCTAATGCAGAATTTATAACAGGTACAGAAATTGGGAAGAAGCTTAATATATCAAGAACTGCAGTTTGGAAAATTATTAAAATATTAAGTAATTATGGAGTAGATATAATAACTGACAATCAACTTGGGTATAAAATAAAGGATAAGATATCATTACTTGATCAAGATACAATTCTTAAAGGAATTAATTTTAACCCTATAATACTCAATATTTTTCAATCTGTAGTTTCAACAAATGAGTACTTGAAAAGTGTATATGATGGTGAATATCAAAATCATGTTTGTTTATCTGAATATCAATCAGGTGGGAATGCTAGGTTGGGTAGAAATTGGTATTCTCCTTTTGCTCAAAATATTTACTTATCTATTAGACATAAATTTAGAAAAGATATCTCAGCAATTTCTGGCTTAAGTTTAGTTTTAGGTATAAGTATTATAAAGTCTTTATTATCATTGAATTTACCAAATAAATTTTTAATTAAATGGCCTAATGACATATATTATAAAGATAAAAAGATTTTAGGAATTTTAACAGAAGTGATTGGAGAAAGTAATGGAGATTGTAATGTTATAATAGGAGTAGGGTTAAATGTTAATATGATGCATTTGCCAAATTCTAATAATATCAACTGGACATCATTAAAGAAGATAACTGGAGAAAATTTTGACAGGAATGAGATTTGTGTTTTATTAATCAATAATATAATTAGAGATTTAGAAAAATTTAATATACTGGGTTTTCAGTATTACTTAGATGAATGGAAAGATTATGATTACCTTGCTGGTAAACAAATAAGTGTAACAAATCACAATAATGTTATTGAAGGAGAATATATTGGGATAGATGAAGGTGGTAATTTGTTAATTAAAGACAATAATAATAAAGTTATAACACTGTATTCTGGTGATACATCAATAGTTGCTGCAAATTAATTATTTTTAATTTTTATTTGTTGACTATATGTTTTTTGCAGTATACAATTGCAACTCAATTTTATAATTTTAGTTAAAATGAAAAATAAATATACATCATTATATAGCTTGCAAAGCCATATGAGTATGTGGTTTATTTCTTGTTTTATTAGGCTAAGATTATTTTCTTATTTTAGGAATAATTTTAAACTTAGTTATTATATTATTTAACTAAGTTCTAAAGTTTTTTCCAAGACCTCCTAAATAATTTTAACTTTAAAGGTAAATGAAATGATACCTATTATTCTTCCCACTACTTCTACTATTATATATTAGGTAAACGCTAAAATATCCCCATCTTGACAAGTATTATCCGCCTTTCTTTGGGTTTCTTAAGTTTTTTGATAATTCTAAAAAAAATTTAATTTGATGATATTTTTTTATCAATATTATATGGAAGTAAATTTACTAACTCTTTTGGATCAGAATAATCATGAATATGATTCAGCAAATATTTTAAATAATCATAAGGATTAATCTTATTTACTTTGCAAGTTTCAATAATACTATAAATATTTGCACTAGCTTTAGCACCCTTAGTTGTTGCACAGAACATCCAATTTTTTCTGCCAACTGCAAATGGTTTTATAC
>NZ_RXFM01000041.1 GCF_003953955.1 Candidatus Aquarickettsia rohweri
CTTTTAGATGGAAGACTGCGTATTGATAATAATGATTCGGAGCGTAGTATAAAACCATTTGCAGTTGGCAGAAAAAATTGGATGTTCTGTGCAACAACTAAGGGTGCTAAAGCTAGTGCAAATATTTATAGTATTATTGAAACTTGCAAAGTAAATAAGATTAATCCTTATGATTATTTAAAATATTTGCTGAATCATATTCATGATTATTCTGATCCAAAAGAGTTAGTAAATTTACTTCCATATAATATTGATAAAAAAATATCATCAAATTAAATTTTTTTTAGAATTATCAAAAAACTTAAGAAACCCAAAGAAAGGCGGATAATACTTGTCAAGATGGGGATATTTTAGCGTTTACATATATCATAATACAAATTTACCATTCCTGTTTTAATTTTTACCTCTTGATTAAAATCTGCTGGCACAACTTTATTCGTAGCAATATTATCTTTGTGGATTGAGTATTTTAAATCTGTAAAACTATATGATAATTCTGATCTCAGTTTATCATTAATCTTATAACCAAATCCTAAAGAATATATTGCATTAGAATTAAACTTACTATTGCCACTTTGTTTATAAAATTCATGATCTGATTTTACTTTTTCAGATTTTGAAATTCCAACTTCAGCATTAACATAAAAGTTTTCAAATTTTGCAGTTGCATTATTAATTGCAAATAATGCTGCTAAAATTGCTATATTATATTTTGTCATTTTCTTTCCTACAACTTTTAACAAATTCCATATTCAATACAATCTATAGACATGCTAATTTCTTCAGCACTATAATGGTTATTATTAGCAACTACTTCATGGCTTTTAGCAAGCTCCTTTGTTGCTGCTTCATTAAATTCGCCTCCATGAGAAGAAATTGTTTCAGCAACTTTATTAATTATCTCTTCACTATGTTGATCTTTTAAAAACTTTAAATTTTCAGGTATTTTAGTAACTTCTGCTTTCTTGCGATCCTCTTCCTCTTGCCTTAACTTTTCTGCTTCTGCTTTCTTGCGATGCTCTTCCTCTTGCCTTAACTTTTCTGCTTCTGCTTTCTTGCGATCCTCTTCCTCTTTAGCAATTCTATCAACTTCTTCTTTATCCATTTCTTTTTCCTTAACAAAACATTTTTGATAAAATGTTTTATAATTTTCAAAAAGCTTAGAATAGCTATATTTGTTTTCATCAGGAATTATTTCTAAAAATTCAGTTGCTAATTGATCATATATTTTTAACGAAATCCCAAAATTATCATCTACAAGCTTGTTTTCTTGTATATTCATAATTTTACAACTCCTTTCATGTCCTGTATAAATATAAATTAATTTTTTATTTTTTCCTTTTATAATTTCTTCTAAATATTGATTTTTTTCTTGAATATTTTGTTTTTTAAAATCAAGATTACTTTGAAAAAAATCCCTTTGTTCAGTTATATATGGCAAATTTACTCCAGTATAAATAAGGGGTAAATTATTAAATAATTTTACAAATGGTTCAATATTCTTAAATATTGTGTCATCGCCATTATTTCTATCAGGATGATATTTTAATGATATCTTTCTGAAAGCTTTGCTTAAATCTTTAAAATCACTTATTGCCATTTTCACACCTCATGTTTAACTACCTTATATATTCTTTAACAATCTAAATAAGCCAAATACAATAAATATGACTTATTAAATCTTCACAACTTTGACTATCATAAATCTTATATATATTCAAGCCATAAACTAAATCTTTAAAGCTATAATACATTTGATCTTATTCAGTACCAGTAAAAACAAAATTGGACAATACAATAATTATTTAGATCCACCTTTACTTGTTTATAAATTAATTCAAAAATATAAAATTTGATATTTTATGATAGCATTACAAATGAATTTATAATTTACTATGAAAAAATATTTAATTCTCTTTATTGAAGGATTTACATCTAAGGATAAATATGGGGTAATATAGCTTATAAAAGGTTTGTGACATACAAAATGAAAAATAATTCTAGTATAAGATATGCTCTAGTTACAAACTATGAATCAGCATATGGAAAAGAGATAGCAAACTGCATTATAAATGATGGTGGGGTTATTGTTTTTGGTAAAAAAATAAGAAGACTAAAGACATTCAATCGATAAAGATTACCTGGCTATAAAAATAAGAAATTCATACTGCACTACAGAGTATTAATCCAGAATTAATTGCACTTAATCATAGCATTTTAGCACATGGCAAATTTCAAAAAATGGATTGCGATAAAATTACAGAAGTCTTATTTCATAATATTAATATACAATTAATAATTGTAAAACATTTCATAAATAAAATGCAGGCCGTTAGCATAGGAAATATCATAAATGTTATTAATTTTTTAGCTTTCAGACCATTTCCTTATCTTACACTATATTCAGCAACACAGAGCTTTTTATTAAACAGTTTTGAAGGTATTGCTAAGGTAAGTAGAAAGAAGTAATATTAAAATAAAAAATTTTTCTATAGATTTATTTAATCAGAGTAATATTACATCAGACTATAAAATGATGGCTAAAAAAACACTTGATATCTTAAACAAAAATAAAATAACTACTATATACGAAAAAAAGAATATTATGCTAAACCTTCTAAATAAACTGTCATCCAGGTCAGCAGTTGTAAATTGCACCTTTAGACAGGGAGAAAGTTTAATAAATGGTAATAAGTGCAATAATTAAGATAAAGAAGCTGATATTACACAGCTAGGGAGGGAATACTATATCCTTATATGACTCAAACTGGCACCATCATAAACATAACACAACCCCAATAGAAATGACTTAATTTATTTATCTTTCATACATTTATTCGCAATGAGTTGAATAACAAGGTTTACTCCATGTTTTATACACTTAAAAAAGCATTAAAGTAAAAATTCGGTGCAAATTTTGTGTTTTTAGTGTATTGTCAGCATATTAAATATATTTAAATAAGCATTAGAGGTTCGATGAAAAAGAAGTTAAGGCTTTGGCATAAAGTAATTATTGGGATGATCTTAGGTATATTATTTGGTGTATTTGGTAAAGATTATGCACAATATCTTCAACCTTTTGGAGAAGTATTCCTAAATATGATTAAAATGGTGGTTGTGCCATTAATATTATTCTCAATACTTAATGGCATAACAAATGTAAGCGATGCAAGCACGTTTGGAAGACTTGGAACAAGAGCTTTTCTTATATACATGTTTACAACAGCATTTGCTGTTACAATTGGATTAACTTTTGCAAATATATTTGAACCTGGATTAGGACTAACTATTGATCTAACAAATCCAACTGAACATCAACAAAACAAAAGTCTAAAAGATTTATTTGTTAATATAATTCCTTCAAACCCTATAAAAGCAATGGCTGATGGCAGAACTTTACAAATAGTAGTATTTGCATTTTTTACAGGATTTGCACTAATATTAATCGGTGATAAAGGAAGAGAAGTTAAAAATCTTATTACTTCGTGCACTCATTTAGTTTTCAAGATGATTCAATTAGTTATTCAACTAACACCTTATGGGGTATTTGCAATAATGTCATGGGTAGTGGCAGATTATGGTATCGAAGTAATGCTGCATCTTGGAAAATTCATTCTTGTTGTACTTGGTGCTTTATTTGTTCAATATATATTATTTGGAGTAATGCTACTAGTTATCGCAAGGATTAATCCGCTTCCTTTCTTTAGCAAGATGCTAACTACTCAAGCACTAGCTTTAGCTACATCTAGTAGTAAAGCTACTCTTCCAACTGCTATATCTGAACTTCGAAATAAAGTTGGTGTTTCCAAAGGATCTGCATCTTTTATATTGCCTTTAGGAGCTGCAGTTAATATGGATGCAACAGCTATATATTTAGGAATTTGTGCAGTTTTCTTTGCTCAAATTTTTGGTATAAATTTAGATTTCAATCATTACATAATATTAATTCTTACAGCAACTATTGGCTCAATTGGAGCTGCTGGATTTCCAGGTGGCTCAATGGTAATGATGGGGATGGTATTATCATCAGTAGGGTTGCCACTTGAAGGTATTGGAGTCATACTTGGTATAGACAGGCTGTTAGAAATGGTTAGAACAATGATAAATATTACTGGAGACTGTACTGTTACACTAATAGTTGATAAAATGGAGGGCACCTTTAATAAAAAAACGTATTATTCTAAAATTAAAGACCGCAAATAAACTGCTAAAGTGGACAAAGATATTTATTATATGAATGAAGCCATAAAGCTAGCTAAAACTGGCATTGGCAAAACTGGCTCTAATCCATCCGTAGGCTGTCTGATTGTTCAAAATGATCAAATAATTTCTAAAGCTAGAACCAAGAATGGCGGGAGGCCTCATGCTGAACATTTAGCAATATCAAAAGTAGCTTCAAAAAACCTTATAGGAAGCACAATATATATTTCTCTAGAACCTTGCTGTATTAATAAAGCAGATAAAACATCCTGTGTAGAAAAAATCATTACTTCTAAAATTTCAAAAGTAGTTATTGGTGCAATTGATCCAAATCCAGAAATTAATGGAAAGAGCATTGAAATATTAAAAAAACACAACATTGAAACTAAGATAGGTATTTTAAACGATAAGTGCGAACAACTTATATTAGGCTTTAAAAAAAGAATAATTTCAAATCTACCATATATTACCCTTAAATTAGCTACCAGTTTAGACGGCAAAATTGCACTTTTTAACAAAAAAAGCAAATGGATAACAAGTGAAAAACTTAGATATTCATCACATAAGTTAAGAGCTAAAAATGATGCTATTCTTACAGGAATAGGAACTGTAATTGCAGATGATCCTTTACTTACATGCCGCTTAAATAATACAGATGATCATAATCCTATTAGAATTATAATAGATACAAATTTAAAAATATCAAAAAATTCTCAAATACTTAAAACAGCAAAAAATATCCAAACTACAATCTTTACAAATAAAAAACATATTAATAGTTACCATGATGCAAATGTAATTCATGTAAATAAAACAAAAGATGGACTAAACTTAAAAGAAATTTTACATCATATTACAAATTTAGGTATAAACAATTTGCTCATAGAAGCTGGACAAAAAATTAGCACTTCTTTTATTAAAGAAAATTTAGTTGATAAAATAGTTCTTTATCAATCAAAAAAAATCATAGGAGGAGATGGCATAGATGCAATAGGTGATCTAAACATTAGTGATATAAGCCAATGTATTGAATTTAAAACAGAAATTATACATGAGAAGTAGCATTACTACAATATTAGATACACTGAAAGAAGCACAAATATTATTAAAAAAATCCAATATCTCTACATATAAACTAGATGCAAAAATCTTATTATCTCACATATTAAAGTTAAATAATTCAGAAGAATTATTATTTAAATTAAATCAAAAAATTTCAGAATTAGATTATTCTCAATACTATAGATTGATAAATCGTAGATTACAAAACGAGCCTGTAGCATATATATTGGGAAATAAAGATTTCTGGAAACAAAATTATATTATTGATAATAGTGTACTTATACCCAGGCCAGAGACAGAGCTTGTCATAGAGTTACTTCTAAAAAAACTTAATAAAAAAATTGATACGCCATTAAATATTTTAGAATTAGGAACTGGCAGTGGGTGTATAATTTTATCACTTCTTTCAGAGTTTAAATATTCAAAAGCAATTGCAATAGATATATCTAAAAAAGCTTTAAATATTGCTAAATTAAATGCTAAAAAGCTTTCTCTTGATAACAGAATAAATTTTGTATTAGGTAATTGGTTTAGCAATTTAAACTCTAATTTTAAATTTGATATTATAATATCAAATCCCCCATATGTTTCTTTAAATGATTGGGAAACATTAGATAAAAATGTTAGATATTTTGAACCTAAAATAGCCCTAACTGACAACAAAGACGGACTAGAAAATTATAAAATTATTGCCAAGCACTCAAAAAATTATTTAAATAAAGATGGAATCATAGTATTAGAAATAGGTATTAATCAAAGCTTTGCAATTGAAAATATATTCCAAAATTATGGATATAAAATTGATTTTTATAAGGATTTGCAAAGTATAAAACGTGTTGCTATAATTACTAAGAACTAACAGTGCAATTTATAAGTTGAAAAAATTAAAATATTATTTTAAGTCTTTTTTATTAATTGAGATATTTAAATGTATGTTTTTAACTTTAACCTACCTTTTTAAAAGAAAAGTGACAATTAATTATCCTTTTGAAAAAGGCTATCTTAGCTCTAGGTTTAGGGGCGAGCATGCACTAAGAAGATATCCAAATGGAGAAGAAAGATGCATAGCATGCAAATTATGCGAAGCCATATGCCCTGCCCAAGCAATTACAATTGAAGCAGAGGCAAGATTAGATGATAGTAGAAGAACAACAAAATATGATATTGACATGACAAAGTGTATTTATTGTGGATTGTGTCAAGAAGCTTGCCCAGTTGATGCTATAGTTGAAGGTCCAAATTTTGAATATGCTACTGAGACACATGCTGAGTTATTATACGATAAAAATAAATTAATTAATAATGGTGAAATTTGGGAAGAACACCTTTCAAAAAATTTAAATACAAACTAAACATTATTATTGATTTATTTTACCTTTTATATATAGAATTATACTTAATTTATAATTTTTATAGTTATATATGAAATCTGAAGGTGGCCAAGGTATTGTACCTGATATAATAGGAAAAGATAAATTAAGTGGTTTTCTCCAAAAACAAAATGCATACACCTTAATGAAAATCCAGTTCACTATGCCAATTTTGTTTTTTGGTTTCAGTTGTGCTTCAACATTAACTTCATTAGCCGCAATTTATTCAGCAAAAATTTTAGACGATTATTACCGTGGATACAACTCATCACTAAAAGCTATTGATTTTAAATCAGATAGCCCTCCACCAGAATTTACTGATTTTATAAAAACAAAGCTTATTTACAGCCAAGCAGTAGAACAAATTACAAAAAGATTTTTTTCAGAATTATTTAATATTGAATACAGTGATAGCCAAGCATTTGCTTCTTGGATTGATAGTTATTTACCAAAAATATTTCAAGTAAAATTTGCACCTGGATATGGATTTAATAAAACTCTTAATCATTTAAAATCAGGATTATATATATATTATGCTGTTAGTGCATTTGACCCTTTAATCAATATTCTACTTTATAATATAGATCCCACAGATATAGTTAAATGTAAAATTAATGATCTTGATGAACACTTCACATTATTAATAAAAAAACCTGTATACATATATGTATACAATACAACAGAATTTGTATACTTTCTAAAAGATACCTTACATTCAAGATTGAATCATATTTATTCTGATAGTAAAAAATTGTTTGAAAAAATAAACCCTTTTCAATCCGCATTACCAATTGAAAAACCTGAAACTGATACTGATTTAGAACCTCATAGCAGCACAAACCCTAATGCTGCTTAATTAGGCGAATTAGGCCATCAAGATAACGATAACGCTGATACAGTTCTCAAACCTGAACTTTAAAAATAATACTAAATTACTATTTTACTAGCAATTATAATCAATTTATTATATAAAATGGTTCAATAAACAAATTTAGTTATACAATATTTTATGGCTGTACCTAAGAAAAAGATTTCTAAATCTAAAAGAAATAGCAGAAGAGCACATGATGGGATTAATAAAATTTCTATTTCCTTTGATTCTGTTACTGGTGAACCAAAATTACCACATCATATTTCATTGAAAGATGGATATTATAACGGAAAGCAATTAATAAAACCAAAAACAAAAGAAGATAACAAAGAATCTGAAAATACAAAAGAAGAAGATACTAAAAAAATTAAAGTAGTTAATGATACATCAAAAGAAATTGATAAAAAAGTAACAAAAGCTACAAAAAAAGAAGTAACCCCAAATGTTACGGATAAAAAAGTAACAAAAACTACAAAAAAAGAAAAAATCTCAAAAGATCAAGATAAAAAATAACATCAAGTATGTCTAATAAGATTTGGATTAGTATTGATGCCATGGGTGGGGCTAATTCACCTAATGCTATAATAGAAGCTATAGACAAGTTTTTAAAAACCTGCAACGATGTAAATTTTCTACTATATGGCAAAAAATCAGTAATTTTACCAAAAATAATTGACTTTAATTTTTCAGAAAACAGTTATAAATTAGTAGATAGTGAAGTCATAATTTCTGATGAAGATAAGCCAACAGAAGCTTGGAGAAATGGTAAGAATTCAAGTATGAGAAAATCCATTGAAGCAATAAAAAATGGAGAAGCACATGCTGCTGTTTCATGTGGAAATACTGGGGCATTAATGCTTACATCTAAAATGGTACTTGGAACTCTTGATCATATAAAAAGACCTGCTATTGCAGCAATATTTCCAAGCATCAATAATAATGGCACCGTTATACTTGATATGGGTGCTAATTTAGAATGCAATGAATCTCACTTATTTCATTTTGCTCTGATGGGAACATGCTTTGCAAAAATAATTTTAAAAATAGATAATCCTAAGATAGGAATTTTAAATGTTGGAGAAGAAAATACAAAAGGTAGGGATTTAGAACTCAAAACATATAAAATTTTAGAAAAATCTGGACTCAATTTTCATGGTTTTGTAGAAGGTCATGATATTGTAAAAGGTAAAGTGGATGTATTAGTAACAGATGGATTTTCAGGAAACATATTTCTAAAAGCTTCAGAAGGCGCTGCTAATACATTCATAGATTTAATGAAAAACTCTATTAATAGTGGCAATTTACTTACTAAAATGGCTGGATTACTATTAAAATCAAAAATCAAAGCTTCTTTTAAAATTATTGATCCTAATAAGAATAATGGTGCAATGTTTATAGGGTTAAAAGGCATTGTAATAAAAAGCCATGGATCTGCAAGTGTTGATGGAATTTACAATGCTATTGATACAGCATATAAATTAACGAAAAATAATATTAATACTAAAATAACTGAAGAGTTGGATATCTTTGAAAAAAATGGTACTGGACTAAATTTTGTTGATAAATTAAAACAAACTTCAGCTAAAATATTGGGCATTAAAAACACATGACTTCATCAAAAATAATTGGTTTTGGTAGTTATTTACCAGATAACATTTTAACCAATAATGATTTAGAAAAAATAGTAGATACTTCAGATGAATGGATACAAGCAAGAACTGGTATAAAAAAAAGACACATTGCAGGCAAAAATCAATTAACTTCAGATTTAGCAACCATAGCTGTAAAAAATGCGCTTAAAAAAGCTAATATTTCTGCTAATAATTTAGATGCTATAATTATAGCAACTACTACGCCAGATCTAGTATTTCCAGCAACTGCAGTTAAAGTTCAAAACAATATAGGAATGCAATCAGGCTTTGCTTTTGATGTCCAAGCTGTTTGCTCTGGGTTTTTGTATGCACTTCAAATAGCAGATTCTCTTATTATATCTAATAAAGCTAATCGAGTAGCTGTAATTGGTGCTGAAACAATGTCACGAATAATAGATTGGCAAGATAGATCAACTTGCGTGTTGTTTGGGGATGGTGCTGGCGCAGTAATTCTTGAAAAATCTGAAGATAAAACTAATGGAATCCTTGATATCGAGTTATTCTCAGATGGTAAATACCAAGATATACTTATCGTAAATGGTGGAGTCTCATCTGGTAATTTAGATAAAAAAATTACGATGAATGGTAGAGAAGTTTTTAGATATGCTGTTACTAAAATGCCTGAATCCATTGAATACATTATTACAAAGAATAATCTAAGCATTACAGATATTGATTGGATTTTACTGCATCAAGCAAATCAAAGAATCATAAAATCTGTTATGGAAAGGCTTAATATAAGTACTGAAAAGGCTGTTTCAACAGTTGCTAATCATGCAAACACATCTGCAGCATCAATTCCCCTAGCACTTGATCAATATGTTTCTAAAGGAAAAATCAAATCTGGAGAACTAATTGCACTTTCTGCTGTTGGTGGAGGGTTAACTTGGGGTTCTGCCTTAATTAAAATTTAATTACTCTAATCTATAAAAATTTTCTAATTCATCATAATATAAGAATCTATAATAACCCTCTAACTTAACCCGAGCTGCATATAAGAAATATTTAGTAAAAGTCAAAAAAACTGTTATATACAAACATTTGAATACAACTTTGTTAGCAATATAGTCATTGCGAGATCTTGTTAATGCTCTCGGCAATCCAGGACAGGAAAAGTATCAACAAATTTAAATTAGGCAATAATTCTGGATCACCACGCCCCTAATGGGGCTCGTGATGACTAATTCTGGTGTGAATTGCAATGTAAGCGCTAAAATAAGGGCATCTAGGCAAGAATAAAAATAAGTGGTAGAACAAAAGCCTAAAAAAATAGAGGCTAATGATGCTATTAGAAAAAAAGAATAAGTAATGAAAAATGGAAAGAGCTAGTAGAAGAATATAAAAAAAGTAATGTAAGTAAATATGAATTTT
>NZ_RXFM01000042.1 GCF_003953955.1 Candidatus Aquarickettsia rohweri
TTCTTTTTTTCTAATAGCATCATTAGCCTCTATTTTTTTAGGCTTTTGTTCTACCACTTATTTTTATTCTTGCCTAGATGCCCTTATTTTAGCGCTTACTTATATAAAAGGTTGTTCATTGCAGATATAAAGTCTTTATCTTCATAAATTTCAGCTATACACTAAATTAAATATTTCGCAAAGCAATGATAACACAAAATTAAGTAAGGTATAATAAACTAGCTATAAATCAATAATAGGTAATAACTCATAACTACCGTGACGTTATTTTTCAATGTAAGTAACCCGAGCTGCATATAAGAAATAATTAGTAAGAGGCGAAAAAACTGTTATATACAAATATTTGAATACAATTTTAGTTAGCAATATAGTCATTGCGAGAGCATTTTAATGCTCGCGGCAATCCAGGAAAATTATCAATAAATGTAAATGCGACAACAATTCTGGATCACAGCACTCGAGACTAAAGTCTCTCCCTCGTGATGACGAAAACAAAAACGTCATTGCGAGGATGATGATAGGCATCCGTGGCAATCCAGATATATTTCAAAAATGTAAGTTAGGCAATAATTCTGGATCACTACAGTCGAGACTTTGTCTCTCCCTCGTGATGACTGCTCAGAGATACTCCTCTTCATGATGATAAAATTTGCTATAAATTTCTTATATGCAGTTTGGGTTAATTTTAGCATGGATTATATTGCAATAGAAAAAATTAAAGACTTTTTAAATCTTTGAAAATCAAAATCTCCTCTCTTTTTTGTTACATAATATTAAAATTATTTAATTTTTACCTGCCCCTTCCTTTATCCTTACCTTGAGAAACATCTTGAGCCTTGATTAAATTTGTCCAAAATCCCTCTCCTTTATTTTCACTTGCAGCCAACCTAGCAAAAATAAAACCCATCTTTTGTGACATAATAAATTTAGACCAAAATCCTTTTGGCTTAACAACCCCAACTACTTTACCCTCATCTTTATCAATTTTCCTTGGAGAAATTTTTTCAACCTTGTCTAGTTCTTGATCTAAATTTAATTCATTTTCTTCTTTTTCTAAAAATAAAAAATCATTTTTTGGCTTAATATTATTTTGGGTTTTTCTATATGGAGAATTTTCTTTTATATCTTTTATACGATTATTAAATTTTTCCTTATTTATTTTTTTAATAAAAATAAATACCATCAATAATAAAAATGGTATAAAGCTTAAAATAAATAATGCTGTAACAAGAGCAATCATAATAACTCTGCATAATGAATAAAAAACATCAGGCCGATATTTACATTGAATTTTATAGAAAAAGTATACATCTTTTAGGCCTTATTTTTCCTGTACTTTATCACTTTTCTAAAAATAGTACAATGATAGTTCTTATTACAGCACTCTTAGTTCTCTCTTTTATTGTGGATAAGATTAGAGTAAAATTTAATTTATTAGAATATAATTTTTTTAAAAAAATTGGTCTTTCCCAAATATACAGAAAACATGAACAAAAAAGTTATTCTGCATTAACTTTTGCTTTTATAGGAATGTTGATTTGCTTATTAATATCTTCTAAACCTGTTTTCAATCTTGCTATATCAATATTAATACTATCCGATACAAACGCATCAATTATCGGAAAATTATTTGGAAAAACAAAAATAAACGGAAAGAGTATTGAAGGTAGTATTGCATTTTTCTTAACTTCATGTGCTATAAGCCTATTTATTACCTTTATTTACGAACTTGATTACAAATTTTTATTCACTTCACTTCTCGCATCACTTCTCTCAGCAATTGTAGAACTATATTCAAATAATGCAAAACTTAATGATAATATGATAATTCCTATTTCAGTTAGCGCTATAATGACTATTTTTGGATATTAGCATATACTTTAGTTACTATTGTTTTTTTCACTTAAAGATATTAGTATAGCTTATATAGTACTATAACACTTAAAAATGATAACATATAAAAGTAAGATTATTACATATTTAGCTTGGTTATTAATCGGGTATTTAATTTTTCAAAAATATACAGAATATAAAAACAAACCTAAAATACCTGTGAATAATGAAATGTCTCAACTTAAATCTGATAATAGCAAAACTATGTATACTATTAAAATTGATGAACATAAAAATTATGAACAATTTACTTTAATGGAAAAGTTTGCATATAAACTTATAAAAAATGATATACCAGAACCTCTAAGAAAAAAGATTGAATCATCAAAAAAAAATAATTGATATCGCAATTTAAGCTTATGGAAAATATAATTGAAGCATTTACCTTAAGGAAAAGAGCAACCATACTTTTTCTAATAGTACTAACTATCTGTGGTTATTTTTCATATACTTCAATACCAAAAGAAGATAATCCAAACGTTAAAATACCCATGATATATACAGTTATAACTCATCAAGGGATTTCTCCAACTGATTCTAAAAAATTGATCTTAAGACCTATGGAAATGGCTTTGAGATCAATATCAGGCATAAAACAATTAAAATCATATGCCTTTGAAGGAAGTGGAGTAATATTAATTGAATTCCATGCAGGATTTGATAGTGATAAAGCTTTACGAGATGTAAGAGCAAAAATAAATGATACTGAACATGAATTACCTAAAGATACTGATAAACCAGTAATAAAGGAAATTAACTTAAGTTTATTTCCTGTTTTAAATATAATTTTGACTGGAAATATACCTCAAGATAGCCTAATTAGTATTGCAAGAGATTTAAGAGATAAAGTTGAGAATGTACAAGATGTACTTAGCGTAGATATTAGTGGAGATAGAGAGGATATTGTTGAAGTAATAATAAATCCTGAGACACTTAATTATTATGGATTCAACTTATCTCAAATTAAACAAATGATTGCAGAAAACAACTCTTTAATAGCTGTTGGTAAAGTTAAAAATGAAGGTGGAAGTTTTTCTGTTAAAATACCAAGTACTGTTGAATCTGTAAACGAACTTAATGATTTTCCAATTTTTAGTTATAAAAATAAAGTAATTAAGCTAAAAGATATCGCTGTAATCAAAAAAACTTATAAAGATCCAGAATATATAGCAAGAGTTAATGGAACATCAGCAATTGTCTTAGAAGTAACTAAAAGAACAGGTGCAAATATAATTTCAACAATATCACAAGTAAAAGACGTAGTTAAAAATCAACAAAAGTACCTACCAAATAATCTAAAAATAATTTATTCTCAAGATCAGTCTGAAAACATCAAAAGTATGGTTGACGACTTAGAAAATGGAATTCTATTAGCTGTTATTTTAGTAACTATTGTGGTTATATTTTCAGTTGGTGGAAGATCAGCATTATTAATAGCACTCTCAATTCCATCATCTTTTTTAATTGGTATATTAGTATTGGAAATATCTGGTCTTACCCTTAATATTGTTGTTTTATTCAGTTTAATATTAACAGTTGGAATAATAGTTGATGATGCAATAGTTGTTAGCGAATATGCTGACAGAAAAATCATTGAAGGAATGTGTATTAATAAAGCATTTGTACATTCAGCTGTCAGAATGTTTTGGCCTATTCTAACTTCTACACTAGTTAAAGTTGTTGTATTTATGCCCCTATTATTTTGGCCTGGTGTTATAGGTCAATTTATGAAATACATGCCTATAACAGTAATAATAATTCTTACTAATTCTATTTTATTTGCTTTGTTTTTTCAGCCTTCAATGGGGCCATTATTTGGTAAGCCTAAAAAATTTGACTTAAAAATCATTAATTCAATGAAAGCTGCTGAAGAAGGAGATATACATAATCTCGAAGGATTATCAAAAAGGTATCATAATTTACTAAAATCAGTATTAAATAGACCAAAAACGTTTATCGCTTCTAGCTTTCTCTTATTAATTTCTGTATATGTATTTTTTGGTATATCAGGCACTGGGGTAGAATTTTTTCCTAAAATTGAGCCTGAAAATGCTGTAATTGCTATCAAAACTGGTATCGATCTATCTCTTGAAGAAAGAGATAAAATAACAAAATCTGTAGAACAAAAAATACTTAATATGACTTCTGATATTAAAGTATTTTATTCTAAAAGTGGTAATTTTGATAGAGATGATTCACTTCCTAAAAATACAATTGGAACAATACAATTGGAACTAGCTGATTGGAAAAACAGAAGAAAAGCAGATATTATTTTTAAAGATATTAAAGCTAGAGTATCAGATATTAAAGGAATAGATATTGAAATTTTGGCTCAACAAAATGGACCATCTCAAGTAAAACCAATTACAATTAATTTTACTTTTCGAGATTTTGATAAAGTACCTAAATTTGTTAATAAAGTTAGATTAGCCATGGAAAAAATGGGAGGATTTAAAGAGGTAGAGGATACTAATTCTACTCCAGGAATTGATTGGAAAATTGATATAAATAGAGAATTGGCAGCTATTTTTAAATTAAATGCTATAGATATAGGAAATAATTTACTTTTATTTACTGATGGCCTTAAATTATCAAGCTTTAGACCAGATTATGCTGATGATGAAGTTGATATAGTGTTGAGATTAGATCCAAAAAATAGAAATATTAACGAAATGAATCAATTAAATATAATTAACAAAGATAATCAAAAAATTCCAATTACAAATTTTGCAAACATCAAGGCAACTGATAGAATTAACAAAATTACTAGAGTAGATAGGGAAAACGTAATTACAATAAAATCTGATGTTGAAAAAGGAGTTTTAGTAGATGATAAAATAAAAGAATTACAAGAATGGTTAAGTAAAAATTCTGAAGAAGGAATAGATTATCAATTTAAAGGTGAGACCGAAGATCAAAAAGAAGCTTCAAGCTTTTTAGGTAAGGCTTTTTCTTTAGCCCTAATTATGATGTTTATGATAATGTTAATACAATTTAATTCATTTTATCATACCATAGTTGTTATGAGTGCAGTATTTTTATCCACTGTAGGAGTTTTATTAGGACTTATAGTAACTTGGCAACCTTTTGGCGTTGTAATGTGTGGAATTGGCATTATCGCTCTATCTGGAATCGTTTTAAATAACAATATTCTATATATTGATACTTATCAACATCTCAGAAAAAACGGGCATGATGTCAAAGATTCAATAATTAGAGCAGGTATACAAAGAGTTAGACCAATATTACTTACAGCATCAACAGCAATACTCGGACTACTTCCAATGATTTTTGGCCTTACTATAAACTTTTTCACTCGTGAAATTAGCTATGATGCTCCTTCAAGTCAATGGTGGAGACAACTTTCAACTTCAATAGCAGGTGGCCTTGCATTTGCAACAATTTTAACATTATTTTTTACACCATGTTTACTTCTAATTGGCAAAAAATTTGATCCTTTTATTAATAAAAAATGAAAAAAGAGAATTATGACATCATAATTAGCGGAGCAGGATATATAGGAATGTCACTTGCATGTTTACTTGCAAAACAAAATTTAAAAATAGCCATTATAGACAATGTTGCTTTAAATTATATTCCAAAAAATGAATCAAATATGCCTAGCAGAACATTTGCTATTGCTTCGGCCTCAATGGAAATTTTTAGCAAAATTAATATAGAAAACAAGATTAAAAAATTTGCACAACCTATAAATCAAATATTAATTGAAGATCATAAAACTCATGAAGATCTTAATTTTCATCCAAAAGATTTAGATTTACAAAATTTTGGATATATGGTTGATGAGCAGCATATTATTAATGCTTTAAAATCTCAAATATCTACTCATAAAAATATTAGTCTCTATCAAGGGCAGGAAATAAAAAAAATACAAAATTCACCATATTATTCACAAATTACATTCTCTAATAGTGAAATATTAAATTCTAAACTATTAGTTGTTGCTGAAGGAAAGAATTCCAAGACAAGAGAGTTATTAGAAATTAAAATAAGAAAAATAAGTTACCAACAAGATGCCATTGTTTTTGATTTAAAGCATGAATATAATCACAATGGCATTGCAGTTGAAAAATTTTTAAGCTCTGGACCTTTTGCAATATTACCAAAAAAAGGTGGACATGAGTCTTGTATTGTATGGACAGATAAAACTGGCATTGGTAAAATTCTTAAATCTATGCAAAAAAAAGATGTCATTTATCTTATTAAAAAAAAGCTAAAAAATTATTTAGGTGATATTAAATTAGTATCTGATATTGCATTTTTTCCACTTAACTTAATATATGCAAAATCATATTTTAAAGATAAAACTGTATTTTGTGGTGATGCAATACACGGCATCCACCCTATAGCAGGACAAGGATTGAATTTAGGACTAAGAGATATACAACATTTACATAACTTAATAAACAACAATATAGAACTTGGACTAGACATATGCTCAAATAATATGCTTAATAAGTATAACCAGCAAAGAGAGTTTGATATTAATCTAATGATTAACTCTACTCATAACATAAATAACATTTTTGCTTCAAATTTAATTCTTGCAAAATTATCTTGTAAAATTGGCCTAAAATTCATTAATAAATTTACTCCACTGAAAAACTATATAATGAGCTATGCATCAGGTTATAAAATCTAATATAAGTTCCATAATTAAAGACAAACTTCAAAAAAATCTTAAAGTTATTTTTCTAGACTTAAAAGATGATTCACATTTGCATATAGGACATAATGATCAAGCTAAACAAGGTAATACACATTTTTCATTAACAGTTGCTGCAAAAGAATTTGAAAATATCAATTTATTATCTAGACACAAAATGATTAATGCTATATTAAAACAAGAGTTAGAGATAATTCATGCCTTAAGAATTAAGGCTTATACTGGGAAGGAATATTTAAACAAATATGATATGCAAAAAGCATGTCTTCAAAACGAAGATATTTAACGAATATGATATTAGAGGAGAATTTCAAAGAAATTTAACTGAAATTGATTCATATTTCATAGGTTGTAGTTTAGGGACGTATTTAAAAAATATAGGCATTACATCTAAAATATGTGTAGGTTATGATGGAAGAAAAAGTTCACCTTTACTGAAATTGCATTTAATTGAAGGGCTTCTAGATGTAGAATGCCATGTAGTTAATCTAGGCTTAATCATAACCCCAATCTTATATTATGCCTGTAATACTATGCACAATGCTTACTGTGGAATCATGATTACAGCCTCGCACAATCCTACAGATTACAATGGATTTAAAATTATTATCAATAAGCAGCAATTATCTGGACAAAATTTAAAAAAAATATATGACATAGCTAAAAATGGGAGGATAATATTATCAAATAAACGAGGAGTTTTAGAAAAAAATAATATTATTAATAATTATATTGACAAAATCACCAATCCACATACTCATTTTTCACCTAATAAACTTAATAACAAGATTAAAATAGCCTGGGACTCTTGCAATGCATCAGTAGCTAAAATTGTAAAAAATCTTATAAAAAAATTACCTGGAGAATACATATTAGTTCACGACAACATAAAATATCGTTATATAGATCCAACAAATGAACATAATTTAACTAAGTTAAAATATACAATTAAAAAATATAATTGTGATTTAGGTATTGCCTTTGATGGTGATGCAGATAGAATTGTTATTATAGATAATAATTTAAAAATATATTATGGAGATGAATTATTATTAATTTATACCCGTGACCTATTACAAAGACATTCAGTGCCAAAAATTATTGTCGATATTAAGGCAAGTAAAACTATAATAGATGAGCTCAAAAAATTTGGATCTCAAGTTATTTTATGGAAAACTGGTCATAGCAACATAAAAAATAAAATGAAAAAAACAAAAGCACTACTTGCAGGCGAAGTAAGTGGTCATTTATTTTTTAAAGAAAATTATTTCGGATTTGACGATGGATTATTTGCAGCTGCAAAATTCATATATTTATTTTCAAATAAAAATAGTGTATGCAATTTACGCAATATACCTAAAATATATATATCTACTGAAATTAGAATTATATTAAATAAAGAACACAAACTTATTTTAAATAGAATAAAAAAATTACTAACTGCTCAAAATATTAAATATATCAATATAGATGGAATAAGAGTCGAAAATCAGAAAGGTTGGTGGTTAGTAAGATGTTCAAATACTGAAGAAAAATTAACTATAAGATTTGAAGGCTATTCTCAAAAAAATTTTAACTTTATATTAATAACTTTATCAAATATACTGCGATCAGTTGGCTTAGACAATGTTTTAATTTAATTAAATTTAAGATGCAAAATATTTCATATATTATACAAGGTGGATCCCCTATACATGGTAAAATTTGTTGCATGGGTGCAAAAAATCTTGCAACTAAAGCAATGGTTGCAGCTTTATTAAGTTCTGAAATAACAGTACTTAGAGGAATGCCAAATATTGGTGATGTAGAAATTACAAAAGAACTATTAATATCTGCTGGAGTACAGGTTGATTGGAAACAAGATATTAACACCATGTATATAGATTCATCTAAAATAACTGAGTATGAGGCATCATTACCCGATACAAAAACAAATAGAGTGCCTATTTTACTTTTAAGTATATTGCTTCATAGATTTGGTAAGGCAAGTGTAACAACTGTAGGTGGAGATCATATTGGAAAAAGAAATGTTGATTATCATATCGAATCTATAAAAAAATTTGGTGCTGAAGTTTACCAAAAAGGCAATAAGTATATTGCTGAATCTAAAGCAAGGCTAAAAGCTTCTCATATTAATTTACCCTATCCTTCAGTAGGGGCAACAGAAACTTGTTTATTTTTAGGAGTTCTCGCAGAAGGCACAAGTATAATAAAAAATATTGCTATTGAACCTGAGATTATAGAATTAATAACAATGCTTCGCTCTATGGGTGCTATTATATTTCTCAACGGAAATAGAGAGTTAATAATTCATGGTGTAAAAAAATTAAATGGCACTAATTTTTTTATTGCAGGAGATAGAATTGAAGCAGCTTCATGGGCATCACTTGCATGCGCATCAAATGGTGAAATTGAAGTTTCAGGAATAAGACCAGATTTATTAGGAAATTTTTTACCTCATTTTAATAAAATTGGAGGTGGCTTTAAATTTTTAAAAGATGATAGCATATTATTTTTTCGTAAAAGAGAATTAAAATCTACAGAAGTTGAAACTGATGTTTATCCTGGATTTTCAACCGATTGGCAACAGCCATTTGCAACAATTTTAACACAAGCAAATGGCATATCTGTTATTCATGAAACTGTACATGAAAAGAGATTTGGTTATTTAGATATACTAAATAAACTTGGAGCAAAAACAGAAACTGTAAGTTCATGTCTAGGCTCTGTAGAATGCAGATATAGAGGGCAAGATCATATGCATAGCGCATTAATTCATGGGCCATCAAAACTAAAAGCTATTTCAACACCTTTAAAAATTCCTGATTTAAGAGCAGGGCTTGCATATTTAATTGCAGCTGTCTTAGCAGATGGGAAAACTCAACTTGATGCTGCTGAGCAAATTGAACGTGGATATGGCAATCTAATAGACAAGTTAAAGAATACAAATATAAAATTAGAAAGGATTATAAATTAATCTAGTTCAGAATAACATTTTTCTATTACAAGCATTGAATATACAGATAATTCAGTAGTATTATTTACACATATATATGGATATAAATTTGAATTTTCTGAATTGTTATTTTCTATATTTGATTTAAGCAACAAATAATCATAAAACTGCTTAATTCCATAAGATCTAAACATATTTATTGGAATCAATTTAGCAAAACTGGCTATTATATGTTCATTATTATATAACAGTTGGTGATTATAATTTGTAAACAAACTTGTCGTTAAAAATGATGCTGCATTATTTATTGAAATCATACTACATACATTTTCTGTTAAATCATCGATTATTGAAATTGGATTATATATAAAATTATTCACTGCATAATATACTTTATCAGGATAGCAAATACTTGCATCAATCATTGGCTCAACAATCATTTCATTAGATATCCAACCTATAATGCTTGCAACTCCTTTAAAATACTTAGGCATTTTTTCATACATAGATACGGTTATAATGTAAACGCTAAAATATCCCCATCTTGACAAGTATTATCCGCCTTTCTTTGGGTTTCTTAAGTTTTTTGATAATTCTAAAAAAAATTTAATTTGATGATATTTTTTTATCAATATTATATGGAAGTAAATTTACTAACTCTTTTGGATCAGAATAATCATGAATATGATTCAGCAAATATTTTAAATAATCATAAGGATTAATCTTATTTACTTTGCAAGTTTCAATAATACTATAAATATTTGCACTAGCTTTAGCACCCTTAGTTGTTGCACAGAACATCCAATTTTTTCTGCCAACTGCAAATGGTTTTATACTACGCTCCGAATCATTATTATCAATACGCAGTCTTCCATCTAAAAG
>NZ_RXFM01000043.1 GCF_003953955.1 Candidatus Aquarickettsia rohweri
GTATAAAACCATTTGCAGTTGGCAGAAAAAATTGGATGTTCTGTGCAACAACTAAGGGTGCTAAAGCTAGTGCAAATATTTATAGTATTATTGAAACTTGCAAAGTAAATAAGATTAATCCTTATGATTATTTAAAATATTTGCTGAATCATATTCATGATTATTCTGATCCAAAAGAGTTAGTAAATTTACTTCCATATAATATTGATAAAAAAATATCATCAAATTAAATTTTTTTTAGAATTATCAAAAAACTTAAGAAACCCAAAGAAAGGCGGATAATACTTGTCAAGATGGGGATATTTTAGCGTTTACGTCTCTCGAGTTTCCAGTTTATATTTATAAACTTAAAGATCAATATATTTTTATTTGACTTTTGATACGGTATCAGAGTCCTAATTTTTATGAGTATTTTAAAATCAAAAATTTTACTACTGTTAATATATTATTGTGGATATTACAGCTTGTTTTTTATGTTTTTTCATTCTTCAGTTTAAAGTATAAGGTTAAATAATCATTATCTAAAATTGACAAAAATAAAATTATAATTTACTACTTAAATACTAAGTAGTAGGACAATTAAAAAGGTTTATGGAATCTCAAGATAACAATGACAATTTAGAACAAGATATATCTGTTAACAACGACAGATTTTTTAAGACAAAAAGAAAGAAAATAATATTAATAGCGATAGTTATTATTATTGGCTTACCTGTTTTAGGGATTTTATTTTATAAGTATAGTAAAATTAAGCCTGTTGAAAATTCTGAATTTACAAATGATCAAAAAGAAGAAGTTTTATATTATGATATTATGATTTAACACCGATTGTAGTAAATTTAGATACTCATAATGAGGCAAATAAATTTTTAAAAATTTCAATAACATTAAAATTTAATAATAGTAGTAGTTTAGAAGAGGCTAAAAAACTAGAACCTAGTTTAAGAGATGAGTATTTCACTTTTTTAAGGCAATTAAGGCCATCTGATGTTATTGGCTCTGTGTCTATATATAGACTTAAAGATAGTCTGTATAAAAGAACTAATAAAATTTTGTATCCAGCTGAAATTAGTGATTTATTGATTGAAGATATATTAGTTCAATAATTGTATAATTGGTAATAAAGTAAATGGCAAATTCAATAAAAAAAAAATAATACATTGAAAATGACTGGTAAAGTTAAGGATGAAAATTTTAATTTGATACTTAATGCTAAAAATGCATCAGTATTGAATTTTCCTCTTTTAAATCAAGTATTTGAATTATTGCAAAGAAATTTTTCCAAGTCCTTAAAAGATTTTTTAAACTGTGATACTTATATTAATATAAGTGAAAATGAAAATATTCAGTTTTCTGATATTATAAAGGATATTGAGTATCCTTCAATGATTGGAGTTATAGAAATTACTAATAGTGATAATAATAATAAATCCTTAGTAATTTTTGAAAATCAGTTTGTGTACACTATATTGGATATTTTACTTGGAGGTTATGAGTATAAATTTGATTTAAAAATACAAAAAGACCTTTTACAAAGATAGAAAAAGGGGTTATAGAAGATTTTGTTAAAGTGATGATAAATTCTATTAATAAATCATTTGAAAATATATCTAATTTACAATTTAAGTTTAAAAGATTAGAAAGTGGCCCTAATTCAATTTTAATAGCAAATTCTAATGAATTTTGTAAATTATTAACTATGAAAGTAAGTCCTCTAAATAAAAATGAAGGATATATTAAATTTTTAATTCCATACTCTACACTTATTCCCTATAAATCAGAACTTAGCAAAATATCTTTAAAAGGAAAAGATTTAAAAGAAAAAGAGATATGGTTTCAATATTTTGAAAATGTTATAAATAATTTGAAATTGAATGTTTGTGTAGAACATACTGAAAAAATCTTTAGACTTAAAGATTTATCTGATATTAAAGTTGGTAATACTATTGTTTTAAACAGAACTAATGATCAAAATTGGAATTTAGTCATTAATAATATCAAAGTGTCTGATTGCAAATTAGGTCAAATTAATAATAAGATTGCAGTTGAAATATTAGATCAAATTGATGCCGCTAAATACTTAGAGTAAAGAATATGGAATTAATTTTAAATAGTGTTGTATTAGTTTTGCTTTGCCTTGCAATAGCTTATTGTTGAAAGTTAAATGGAAAAATTCAACATTTGCAAAATAGTAGGGGTCATATTTAATTTTTAATTAAAAATTTAGATTCATCTATTAATGGGGCCAACAGTAGTATATCTGATTTAAAGATTCTTACAAATAAAACAATGGTTGAGATGTCAGATTATATAAAGCAATCAGAAGAGCTTTCTAATGATCTTAGTTTTTTAATTGAAAAAGCTACTAAATTAGCTGATGATCTTGAATCAAATATTCAAACTACATCGAAATTAAAAAAATCTATTACGACTAAAAAAAGTGCTGGTACTAAAAGCGTAAAAAAGAAAAAAACAAAAAAGGATTTAAATAATTAATATGCTTAGACTATTACCTTATTTACTTATACTATTAGTATGTTTGTTTTTTTCGAAATTAATGGGTGTGATGGAGGAATATATAGGAATTATCAATATTCAAGAATCTAAAGCTCAACTTGATAAATCAAGTGAAAAAAATAATGAACCTTTAAAATCGAATGTGAACGAAAATTCACAAAATACAAATGCAACTAATTCTAAACCTGTTATTAAAGATGATTTTCAATTGCAGTCAGAAAAAAAATTATTGCAAGAATTAAGACAGAGGAGGAAAGAGATTGAACAATATAATGATGAAATGCCAGCAGATAAATTAGCATTAGAGTCTGTTAAGCAATATATTGATAAAAGATTAAGTTTACTTGAAAATTTACAAAATAAATTAAAACCTCAGTTAAAAAATAGTAATAAAAGTGAGGAACAAAAAATTCAAAGATTAGTTAAAGTTTATGAAAATATGAAGCCAAAAGAAGCAGCAAAAATTTTTAATGATTTACAAATTGGTATTCTTATAGAAATGTCTTTAAATATGAAAGAGTCTAAGCTTGCGCTGATATTAGCTGAGATGAAGCCTGAAAAAGTAAGAGAATTAACTTCAATTTTGGCTACACAAAATGATTTGATGGAGCTAGATTAATTTAATTTTTAATATTTATATTGAGATTCCTAATATAATAAATTTGCATAAAGTATATTGTTGATGGTTAAATAGTAATTAACCTTGTATTTTATACTAAATTATATTAGTATGACGGTTTTAATTTGTTGCTTTTGCTAAAATGGTCCAGAATAAAAAATCTAATTTTGCAATTAATTATCCTGCTCTCTTTGTAATAGTCATTTATCCCATTTTATTAGTTATATTTGCTGTAATTTATGGGCTTGAATATGGGATTGGTAAATTTGAAATAATTTCCATGGTGGCAACTTACTATATTGTTAATATCTCAGTTGGGGTAGGTTTACATAGATTATGGTCTCACGGGGCGTTTAAAACTAAAAAGTGGGTGGAATTTATTTTGGCTTGTTTAACAGCTGGAGCAGCTCAGATGCCTATATTAGCATGGGCTTCAGAACATATGCTACATCATAAATATACAGACGAAGAAAAAGACCCTCATTCAGCATTAAAATATAAAAATAAGTTTATAGGTTTTTTATGGTCTCATATGGGATGGATGATTTTTTCAGATTTTAAAAATAAAAGAATTGATAGATTAGCTATTGCAAAATTAGGTAGGAATAAAATTGTTTTATGGCAATTTAAGAATTATTGGAAGCTAGTAATGTTTATGAATATAGTAGTACCTTTAGCACTTGGTTATATTATTGGTGGCAATTTTAAATATGCTTTAGGTGCTTTTATTTTTATGGGTTTTGGCAGAGCTATACAACAACAAGCAACATTTTGTGTGAATTCTGTTGTGCATACAGATATAGGGGGTAAAGACTATTACTATGGTACAGCTAGAGATATTTGGTGGTTATTCTTTTTGCTTTTAGGAGAAAATTGGCATAATTTTCATCATGCATTTGCGAATGATTATAGAAATGGCCATAAATGGTATCATTTAGATATTCATAAATGGATTATTGCTTTAATGTCAAAAATTGGACTGGCAAGTGATTTGGTTGTTACTTCTTCAGTTAGGATAGATGCAATGAAAAATCAAGTTAGAAAAAAGACTATTACTAATTTAAAGGTAAAAGTAGATTTGATTGAGAAAGCAACTAAATATATTCATAGTATAGCATCGACAAAATTAAAATTAACAGAAGAGTCAGCTATAAAACTAGCTAATGATATTCATAAAAATTTAGATAATCTTATTATAAAATCTAAGGTTATTATGGGAGTTACTCAAGACTTAAAATTAAAATCTGATAATATTGAGGAAAAATTAATATTGGTGCTGTATAATAAATATGATGAATTGAGAAAGGCTGCACAAAAATTAGAAATTAGAGTAACATCAATTTAATGCTTTTAAATAATATAAATTCGGGGCATAGCGCAGTCTGGTAGCGCACCTGGTTTGGGACCAGGGGGTCGGGAGTTCAAATCTCTCTGCCCCGACCATAAGTTTTTTTAGCGTAATGAAAAAAAATATTGAAAAGTCATTAACGTTTTTGTTAAACAAGCGTTTTATAATGATCATATATAGTATTGCCTTCATTACCATAGTCATATTCCAATATAGAAGCTATATTGAGCAAATTATAAGAAATGAAATAACTGATTTATCTCATTATGTTAGAGCTAGGCTTTCTGTTGCAAAGAATTATAGTTATGATAATTTTCAACTTATTGAATATATAGATAAAAATAATTTATTTAATAATAATATTAAACATATATTAGATAACAATAGAGCTAAAAAATTATTTTTTTTAGATGAAATTTATAAATATGATAGTGTAAATCAAGATTTATTTTTTACCGGAATAAATGAAAGCAAGATTAGCATTCAAAATTTAAAGACAAACCCTACTATTTTACAATGTATAAAAAATAAAGGAAATATAAAATTTGGTCAAATATATATAAATGATCATTATGAAATTGTTTCATGTTATAGAGGCGATAAATATGTATATTTAAGATTAATTAATTTTCGTAAGCTAGTTAGAAGAATTAAAGATAAATATAGCTTTAGTAAAAATTATCGCATTTTAATTAGTGATAAATATAATAGAATTTTATATGTTATTAATGATAGTGCAAAAGTTTTAGATAAAAATTTAGCCAATATACCATATTTAAAAGAAGGGATGGTATTTTTAAGTAAAAATAAAGAAAAAAGATATACTAGAATTAGTGGTTATGGTTTATTTGAAAAATCATATTCTTTAGTATCATTTAGAGATAAAAGTTTTAAGATTTTTGTAGAAGAGATATCTAGTTTTAATTTACAAAATATTATTAATTTTCTTAAATTTGATAAGTTACTTATAATAATTGATTTAATAATATTTTTGATATTAGCATCATGTGTATTAGTAGGTATTATATACCCATTAAATAGGATATCTAATTCATTAAAAAAATACATGAAACTAGAAGGTGATAAAAATTTGTCTAATTTAAAAGTTATTGATATATTGAAACATGACTATCTTAAATTACAAAATCAATATAAAAATATATACCTAAAATATCATTTTGTTAGCAAATTTTTAAAAAAATTCATAGTTAATTATAAAGATAATTACAAAGATATAGTACATAACTTCAATACTCCTTTACATCAAATTCAATTGTCAATACAAAGTATTGAGTCAGAGCATAGTAATACAGTAGTTGACAATAAAAAAATAAAAATAATAGATAAAGCATCTAAACAATTATTAGCTAATTGTGAGTTGTTTTTTAGTGATAAAAAATTATTAAGGTATTCGTTAGATTCTAAGAAGTCTAATGTATGTTTAGCTGAAATTATAAAAGATTTATTAAATACTATTTTTAATATGAGCACTTATGATAATTTAAGAATTAGCAAAATTTCACTACTACTAATACAATTATTATTGAGGATAAAATCTTTGTAGAGACTGTAATGTACTTTTTATTAAATAGTTCTAAAAAACTAATTGATGAAATTAGCTTTTTATCAGTATATATACATGAAATTTTAACTGGCTTAGAAATTTCAATTATATTTGAAGGCAATAAAATCAAAAAAGGCAATGTTCAAGAATATGTTAATTATATAGATAATAAATTAGATTTAAATTATTTTGATGAGTCAAAATTAGATATTTTAATTATTAACTATTTTGTTAATTTACTTGGATTGGATTTATTATTTCAGACTAATTATAAAAATATCATTAAATATAAGCTTATTATTCCAAATATTAAAATCAAAAATTAATTTTATTACTAATTTATATGCAAAATTTTGGTTATTCTTATAAAGAAATTAGAACCTTAATTAAGGACAATATTGATAATAATATATTATTTAATTCTTGTATCATTTATGGAAACAGTGGGATAGGAAAAACATATTTAAGTGTTGAAATAGCAAATCTTATACTAAATGATAAACAAAATAATAATCATAATTATTTAAGATCTCCTGATCTATATGTTGTTTCAAATGATTTTTTTAATGAAGATTCTATAATTTCAGTTTATACAGTAAGAAGTATTAAAGATTGGTTGAAGCATACTCCCATTAATTCTAAATATAAAGTTGTACTTATTGATGATATTGATAAAATGAATAGGAATGCAGAAAATGCATTTTTAAAAATATTAGAAGAACCAATTGGTAATACAGCATATATATTTAATGCTACAAATATTAATTCAATTTCTGACACGTTAAAGTCTAGATGTATAAAATTTAAATTAGCTAAAATATCTTATAAAGATTTTAAAATTAGAATATTACGGCTTATTAATACTAAACTAACTGTAAATATAGAATTATTGTATCAATTATGTAGTGGAGATGTTAATTTGGCAGCAGAAATTATCAAAAATGACCAATTTTTCAAATTAATAAACTTTTTTGCCGATAAACAATTTAATAAAATTTTAAATTTAATAGAAGATATTAATTTAAATAATAATTTGAATTTGAGATTTTTTAAATGTGCTATTTCCAATTTAATGGTAAAAATATTAGAATTATATGTTAGCAATAATAAATCTTTTTATAAGATATCAACTTTATATGACAGATTTAGTAAAATACAATATATAATTATAAATTTAAAATATTTGAGTTTAAAAAATTCTCAACATACTGTAATTTCTATATTAAGGAAATGTCTATAAAATTAAAAAAAAAATATTATTTTAGTATCTACTTGTTTATTTGCATTATTATTAGACCAATTAACAAAGCAGGTAGTTCTAAGCTATTTGGATCATAAAAGTATATATAAAATTACTAATTTTCTAAATTTTGTAAAAATTTGGAATAATGGGATTAGTTTTGGAATTTTTAGCGAACATAATTTTTCACCAATTATATTTATTTGTTTATCACTTATAATTATTATCCTAATACTATATTTAATGTCTAATATAAATCCAATTCTTCAAGGCTTTATTATAGGTGGTGCTATTGGTAATTTAATTGATAGAATTATATTTGGTAAGGTATTTGATTTTATTGATTTTCATATTAATCATTGGCATTATCCAGCTTTTAATATTGCAGATAGTTTAATTGTTATTAGCATTATCATAATTATTTTCTATGAAATTAAAGCATATTTTTTTAATAAGAATAATTTTTGTAATTCAAAAAATATAAAAAAATGACCTAATTTTTGTTTATATAGTTAAATACTTATAAATTTATTTTCAATAAATTATGAACAAATCTCACATCTAAAAAAGGAATGCCAAAAGCCTTAGAAGCTTGTTTATCGTGCCATGTATCACCAATCATTATAGAATTATCATTATTTATTTTAATTTCATATAATAATAAATTTTTCTCATTAATTTTTAATCGTTTTTGATTCAGAGTTTATTTATAGATTACTTGAAATAGCAGATATTTTACAATTCTTGAAAGGCTCTTTTTTAAATTTAATAACGTCACAGATTTGCCAGAATAAATAATTTTTGCAAGTGAATCAAATATCACAGAAAGCTTCTTAAAATGAAATAATATGCCAGAGATGCTAAAGATACTATTGCATTATTTCTAAGGTTTAAGAATTTAATAATCAAGACATTGGATTTAAGTTTATTCAAGAGAATATTGATACTAATTTCTAATAGTAAGTTTTTCTTCTATATGTTTAGTGCAATTGCTAAATTTGAAAAAGATACTATTAAAGAACGTATATTAATTGGCTTGAATGCTGCTAGAGGTAAGTTAGGTGAACGTCCTAAAAAAATTTACTGATTCACAATTATTATTAACCCGAGCTGCATATAAGAAATACTTAGTAAAAGGCGAAAAAACTGTTATATACAAATATTTGAATACAATTTTAGTTAGCAATATAGTCATTGCGAGAGCATTTTAATGCTCGCGGCAATCCAGGAAAATTATCAATAAATGTAAATGCGACAACAATTATGGATCACCACAGTCTAGACTTCGTCTCTCCCTCGTGATGACTTCAGGTGGTATTCATTCCTCCTTCGTGATGATTGTGGGTAGATACTACGCTTCATGATTATAAGATTTGCTATAAATTTCTTATCTGCAGTTTGGGTTATTATTAATGAAGAGAATGTGTGCTGATAAAGATAATTCTATTCAAGAAATTTGTGTTGAAAATTAGTCGCCATACTCTTTTTAGACTTTTCCTGTAGCAAAAAAATTTAACTTACAATGAGCTGATAGAGAGGGAAGCAATTATGTAAAGGTATCTAATTTTGCAGATCTTTTTTTATGTCTTAATTTTCTTAAAGCCTTAGCTTCAATTTGTCTTATTCTCTCTCTAGTTACATCAAATTGCTTACCTACTTCTTCTAATGTATGATCTGTTTCCATGCTTATACCAAATCTCATTCTAAGCACCCTTTCTTCACGGGTTGTGAGTGTAGCTAAAACTTTAGTAGTTGTTTCTCGTAAATTTGAATGAACTGCAGAATCCAATGGTTTTACAGCATTGGCATCTTCAATAAAATCACCTAACATATTTCCTTCATCATCTCCAATTGGATTTTCAAGGCTCATAGGTTCTTTAGAAATTTTAAGAACTTTTTTTACTTTTTCAATAGGGATTGATAATTGTTCAGCAATTTCTTCAGAAGTTGGTTCTCTTCCTAAGTCATGAGCTAATTGCTTTGAAGTGCGAATGATTTTATTGATAGTTTCTATCATATGTACAGGTATTCTAATTGTTCTAGCTTGATCTGCTATTGAACGTGTTATTGCTTGTCTAATCCACCATGTTGCATAGGTAGAAAATTTATACCCTCTTCGATACTCAAATTTATCAACAGCTTTCATAAGACCAATATTACCTTCTTGGATCAAATCAAGAAATTGTAATCCTCGATTAGCATATTTTTTTGCAATAGATATAACTAGTCTTAAATTTGCTTCTATCATGTCTTTTTTAGCTTTTTTAACCTCTCTTTCCCATTTTTGTATATCTTGAAAGATTTTTTTAAACTGAATTATGGATAATCCAGCTTTGACTTTAATTTTTTCAAATTTTAGCTGAGCTTTAGTAAAAAACGAGCTGTTTTCATCTATTAATTTAGTATATTTTACCCCCCGATTTTTTAACAGATCAATCCAATTTTTTTCTAAATCAATAGTACGGTATACATCTATAAATTTTGCTCTGTTTAATTTTGAATTTGAAGCAAGTTTAAATAATTCACTTTCAATTTGAATAATATCTTTATTTATTTCTTTTAGTTGATAAAAAATTTCATTAATAAATTGATCATTTAATTTGAGCTCACCTAATAAATTAGCTATATCATTTATCTTATTATCTAATAATTTTTTTTCAGCTTTGCTTTGATTAGAACTGCTAATTTTTTTATCTTTTTTTACATCATAAAATTGCAATAAGCTTTTACAATCTTCGGATATTTTTAATAATATATCAAGTATTTTAGGTTTTAAATCATTTTCTATAGCTGAAATAGAAGTAGTATCACTATCATCATCATTATCAAAATCATCATTGCCAGATTCTGTGTTTTTGGTATTAAAATCATCATTTTTTTCAGAATTTTCATCAAAGAATTGTTCATTACTTGCAGTTGCATCAATATCTATAACTTCTCTTAATAATTTTTTACCTGCAAGTATGTCATCATACCAATCTTGCATTTTTTTAAGAGCCATAGGAGTTTGAAT
>NZ_RXFM01000044.1 GCF_003953955.1 Candidatus Aquarickettsia rohweri
TGTTTTATCAGTTAAAAATTTTTTTAAATTTGGAGAATTAAAATTTCTGTTTTTAAAATGAATTAAATGTATTGCATTTAACTCATCAGCTAATTGTAATACGCATAGCCTATCCCTATGGTTATTTAAGCCCATAGCTTCTGTATCAATTGCAAGGTCGCCTTTTAAATCTAAATCACTTGGAATATCATCAATATGATATTTGTAATTATATTGCATTTTAACCTTGTTTAGCCTTAAATTTTGGATTTTTCTTATTTATAACGTATAGCTTACCTTTTCTTTTGATAAGCTTGCAATTTAAATCTCTTTTCTTTGCTGATTTTAATGATGACAATACTTTCATTTTACTTTTTTTAAACTTCTATTTTGAAATAAATAATATTTTTTAGCATTATTTACAAGCTTTTTATAGACAAAAAGCTTTTATAATTATAAAAAATTAACTTAATTAGGTTTTATTTTAATATATTTTTTATTTTTTAAATGAATTTAGGGGTTTTTCATAAAAAGGCCGGTTCCTTTAAGTTAAAGGATTTAATAAAAGATGTAGAGGTTGTTGATGAAGTTATTGGAGACGATAATATATTAGTTTCTAATATCACAACACTTAAAAAAGCAACAAATAAAGATATTACATTTTTTCATAATTCAAAATATATTAATGACTTAAAAGAAACAAAAGCCGCTTTTTGCATTCTTAGAGAAGATCATAAATCGTATGCTCCAAAATCAATGGGATTAATTATAACAAAAAACCCACAATTAGTTTTTGCAAAAATTATTGATAAATTTTATCCTGAGCCTAAAATTCAACCCTGTATTTCACAATCAGCTTTTATTGCATCATCTGCTAAAATTGGTAAAAATTGTTGCATTTGTCATGGAGCAGTAATTGGTGAAGGAGCTATTATTGGTGATGAAGTTTATATTGGTTATAACTCAGTGATTGGTGATGGAGTAATCGTAGAAGATAATTCTTCTATTCAATCTGGTTGCACTATCGCTTTTACAAAAATTGGCAAAAATTGTAAAGTATATACTGGAGTTAAGATTGGTCAAGATGGATTTGGTTTTGTGCCAGGAGGCCCAAAAGTTAGACAAGTTGGTGCTATTGAAATTGGTGATAATGTTGAAATTGGTGCAAATAGCTGTATTGATAGAGGCACATTAGAAAATACAGTTATAAAAGATAATTGCAAAATTGATAACTTAGTTCAAATTGGACATAATGTTATTATTGGTGAAAATACTATCATTGCAGCTCAAACTGGAATTTCTGGTAGTACAAAAATAGGTGACAATGTTTTAATTGGTGGTCAAGCAGGGATAGCAGGGCACTTAAATATAGAAAATAAGGTAATGATTGCAGGTAAATCTGGGGTTATCAATGATCTTGAAGAAGGAGAAATAGTAGGTGGTTACCCTGCAATAAAAATAAATAATTGGCATAGGCAAAATATTTTTTTAAAAAATCAAATAATAAAAAGAAAGATATAAATCATGAAAACTATTTTAGATATTTCAGAAATAAAAAAGATAATTCCTCATAGATATCCTTTTTTATTATTAGATAAAGTTTTAGAATTAAACCCTAATAAAAACCTCATTGCTTTAAAAAATGTTACTGTAAATGAAGATTTTTTCAATGGGCACTTTCCCCAAAAACCTGTTATGCCTGGAGTTTTAATCGTTGAATCTATGGCACAAGCAGCAGCAGTTTTTGCAGCAAAAAGTGTTAATCAAAATAGTGAAGCTACCAATCAGATAATATATTTAATGTCTATTGAAAAAGCACATTTTAGAAAACCTGTTGTTCCAGGTGATAGTATGTATATTCATATTAAACAAGTTCAAGCAAGAAGAAATATTTGGAAAATGTCTGGCGAAGCTAAAGTTGATAATGATAAAGTTGCAGATGCTATTTTTTCTGCAATGTTAGTTAAAGAATAAAAATAAATAAGATGATTCATAAAACAGCTATCATTCAAAAAGGAGCTAAAATTCATTCTAATGTAGAAATAGGCCCATATTGTTGTATAGGGCATAATGTAGAATTAGCCGAAGGAGTAAAATTGCATGCTCATGTATGTATTGATGGAATCACATATATTGGAGAAAACACTGAAATTTTTCCTTTTGCATCTATAGGATATAACCCTCAAGATCTTAAATATAGCGGTGAAAATTCTAAAGTAATAATTGGGAAAAATAATATTATTAGAGAGTATTGCACCATTAATACAGGTACAAAGCATGGAAATATGAAAACAGTTATAGGAAATAACTGCTTATTAATGATTAACTCACATATTGCTCATGACTGTATAGTAGGTGATAATGTTATACTTGCTAATAATGCAACACTTGGCGGACATGTTATAATTGATGATAACGCTATTATTGGAGGACTTTCTGCTATTCACCAGTTTGTTAGAGTTGGAAAATTTGCAATTATTGGTGGAGTTAGTGCGGTTGTTGAAAATGTTGTACCATTTGCAAGTGTTTCAGGGGACAGAGCAAAAATAATTGGAATTAATATAATTGGTATGAAAAGAAATAATTATAGCAAATCCTCTATTATTAAGGTCAAAAAAGTTTTTAAAGAAATTTTTAGCAAAAATAATAATATAAATTTTAATGAAAAAATTAAAGCAGTAGAAAATAATCATATAGATAATGAATCGTTAGAAATAATTAAATTTTTAAAAAATGATAATAAAAGGGGATTCTGTATGCCAAATAAAAATTGGTTATTAGATGAATAAAATAAACTCAATAGGAATTATCGCTGGACAAGGCTTATTGCCTAAAATAATTTATGATGAATGCTTAAATAAAGGAATAAAAGTAAAAATTATAGGTTTAAAAGGTGAAATAAATGAAAAAATCTTTAAAGGAATTAATTACGATTTATTCCATCCCTGTAGCATAAGTAATATTTTTAATTACTTACAATCTAATAATTTAAAAAATATAGTAATTGCCGGAAAAGTTAAAAGAATTCATTTATCTAAATTAATTTTTGATAAAATTGGTTTTAAAATATTTACACAAATAATAAAAAGTGGATTTAATGATAATAGTATATATTCAATAATTATAAAATTTTTTGAAAATCATGGATTTAAAATTATATCTCCCAATACTATAGCAAAAGATATTTTAGTAAAAAGTGGAGTAATGACAAATTGTGAAATTCCTAAAAAACAAAAAGAAGATATTGAAAAGGGTGTAGACATTTTAAAAGGAATTATAAAATATGATATAGGACAAGCTATGATTATTAATAATGGTTTGGTCTTAGGTGTAGAAGCTGTTGAAGGTACTAATGAATTAATTAAAAGATGCTTCAAGTATAAAGATCAAGAGATTGGGGGTATTTTGATAAAATTATGCAAACCTCATCAAGATAAAAGACTAGATTTACCATGTATTGGGCCGGATACAATAAAAAATATTGCAAAATACTCTTATAAGGGTATAGTCGTTGAAGCAAAAAAATCAATTATTATTGCAAGCGAAACTACAATAAAGCTTGCTAATGAAAACAAAATTTTTATTTATGGAGTTTAAAGTATGTTTGAT
Organism: Candidatus Aquarickettsia rohweri; assembly: GCF_003953955.1. GTDB lineage: Bacteria > Pseudomonadota > Alphaproteobacteria > Rickettsiales > Midichloriaceae > Aquirickettsia > Aquirickettsia rohweri. The sequence continues at coordinate 3,589 of NZ_RXFM01000044.1, forward strand.
TCAATTGATGAAATAATTGAAGAAGCTAAATTAGGTAAGCCCTTTATTATTACAGATGATGAAGATAGAGAAAATGAAGGAGATATCATTTTTCCTGCACAGTTTATTACAGAAGAACTAATTAGATTAATGATAATGCATGCAAGAGGCTTAATTTGTGTTGCAATAAACCAAAATATTGCTGATAAATTTGATTTAAAGTTACATCCACGAAGAAATGTAGCTAAATTTGAAACAGCTTTTACATATTCTATTGATTCTAAAAAAGGTGGTTCTACAGGAATGTCAGCATATGATAAAACAAATACAATACGAAATTTAGTAAATGAAGGTTCTACAGTTGATGATTTTAAAGTTCCTGGACATGTATTTCCAGTCATTGCCAGAGATAAAGGCGTGCTTGAAAGAAGGGGACATACTGAAGCTGCTATTGACATTGCAAAACTAGCAAATCTAAAACCAATAATGGTTATTTGTGAAATTATAAATGATGATGGAACTATGGCTAGACAAAATGATTTAATAAAATTTTCAAAAAAGCATGGTATGAAAATTTCTAGTGTAGAAAAGTTAGTTGATTATATTCAAAATAAAAATTAATGAATAAAAAATCAAAAAGTATTATAATAGCATTTGATGGAACTGCAGCATCTGGAAAAGGTACAGTTGCCAAATCACTTGCTGAAAAGCTTAGATATGATTATCTCGATACAGGTTTAATGTTTAGAAAAGTAGCATATTTTTCTATTAAAAATAAAGTTAATTTATCAAATATAGAAAAAATTTGTGAATTAATTGATAGAATTGATTTTGCAAAGCCAATCCCATTATCTGAAATTTATTTTGATGAAGTTAGCGATTTAAGCTCTAAAATAGCAGAATTTAACATTATTAGAGAAAAATTATTAAATATTCAAAGAGAATTTGCTAAAGGTAAAAATGGGATTGTTGTTGATGGGCGGGATATTGGTACTGTTGTTTTTCCAAATGCAGATTTTAAGTTTTTTTTTGATGCAAATATTGAAGAAAGAGCTAGAAGACGCTATAAACAGTTGCAAAAAATGGGAAAAAGTATTAAACTGCAAAAAGTACTTGAGTATCTTAAAATTAGAGACAAAAGGGATATAGAGCGTAAAAGTGCTCCATTGCTTAAAGCTGACGATTCGATGCTAATTGATACTACCCAAATGACCATCGAAGAAAGTTTAAATATAATATTAAATAAATTAAAATTTAAATAACAATATGAATATAGAAAATATACCAAATTTCTCACAAGAAGATTTTTCTCAACTTTTAGAACAAAGTTTGCATAATCAACCAAAAGAAGGTGCGATTGTTAAAGGTAAAATAGTTAATGTATCTGGTGATACCGTTTATATTGATGTAGGTCTTAAAAGCGAGGGTAGGGTATCAATTAATGAATTTACTAATAAGGATTTAAAAATAGGTGATGAAGTTGATATATACATTGACAGATTTGAAGGTAAAAATGGATGTACACAATTAAGTAGAGAAAAAGTAGCTAAAGAATTAGCATGGAATAAATTTGAAGAATTAAATGCAAGTGACAGTAGTATCAATGGTAAAATTATTGGCAAAGTTAATAAAGGAGGATTTGCTGTTGATATTGAAGGTATTTTAGCATTTTTACCAGGTAGTCAGTTAGATATTAGACCTGTAAAAGATCCCTCTATATTAATGAATGTAGATCAACCTTTTAAAATTTTAAAAATTGATAGAGAACAAGGTAATGTTGTCGTTTCTAGGAGAGCTATACTTGAAGAATCAAGGAAAGAAGCAAAAAATGAATTATTGTCTGGAATAAAAGAAGGAATGACATTTAATGGAGTTGTTAAAAATATAACAAACTATGGTGCTTTTATTGACTTAGGTGATATTGATGGATTATTACATATAACAGATATTTCATGGGATAAAATATCTCATCCTTCTGAAAAGATATCTCTTGGACAAGAACTTAAGTTAGTGGTTACAAAATATAACCCTGAAGCACAAAGAGTATCTTTAGGATTAAAACAACTTACAGAGAATCCTTGGGAAGGTTTAGAAAAAAAATATGCAGTTGGAACTAAACATAAAGGTAAAGTCTTAAGTATTTCAGATTATGGTGCTTTTATTGAATTAGAAAAATCTATTGAAGGATTGGTTTATTTAAATGAAATTGATTGGAATACAAAAAACACTCACCCAATTAAATTAGTTAATATTGGTGATGAAGTTGAAACTATAGTTTTAGATATAGATATTAATAAACACAGGATAAGTTTAAGTATTAAACAATGTACCAACAATCCATGGAAAAGTTTTGCTGATAATTATCCTATTGGAACAAAAGTTAAAGCAATAGTAAAAAAGATTGTGGACTTTGGTTTATTTGTTAACATTATAGAAAATGGTAAAGAAAACGATTTAGATTTATTAGTGCCAGCTGTTGAGATTAATTGGGACGATAATCCTAAAAACGCTTTAAAAAGCTTTAAAATTGGTGATGAAATACAAGGTGTAGTTTTAAATTCTGATTTAGAAAGAGAAAGAGTAACCATAAGTATTAAACAATTTGAAGAAAATAATTATAAAGAAGTTATTGATAAGCTAATAAAGGCCGAAGTTGTAACTTGTAAAGTTACAGAAGTTACAGATGAAGGACTTTATGTTGAAGCACCTGAAAATGTCAAAGGTTTTATAAAGAAATTTGATTTATCAAAGCATAAAGATCAACAAAAACCAGATAGATTTACTGTAGGTGATAAAATTGATGCTAAAGTTATATCATATGATAAAAATAAAAAAATATTAAATTTTTCTGTGAAAGTTCTTGAAATTGCTGAAGAGAAAAAAGCAATTGCAGAATATGGTTCTGTTGATAGTGGTGCTAGTTTAGGTGATATACTAGGTGCTGCAATTGAAAAACAAGAAAAAGATAATAAAAAAGATAATAAATAACAATACTTCAATATGTTTAAATTTATATTTTTAACGCTTTGGAACATATTGATATCCACATTAGTATGTCTTGTTATTATTAAATTTTTACTTCATTCAGCTGTACAAAATGAATTTAATAATTTTAAAGAAAATTTAGAAACTAAAGCTCAAAACAAGTATAAAGAAATTAAACAAAAGCACCTATCTAAAAGTAATTTTAAAAATTTAAAGAAAAAAATCTTTGATTAAAATCAAATATGTTTAATATATAGTGCTAATATTTTAAAAATTAATCATATAAAACTATTAAAAAAAATTATTTAGTGCTATTATTCCTTTCTAAATTTTTAAATATTATTAGTAATGCAAAGTAAGTTACTTAACAATAATAATATAAGGGTTAAAGTTTCCGATGATGAAGCAAAAAAAGCCGTAAAAACCTTGCTAGAATGGATTGGTGAAAATCCAGATAGAGAGGGTTTATCTGATACTCCTCAAAGAGTCATTGATAGTTATAAAGAATATTTTTCAGGTTATCTAGAAGATCCTGCAAATATTTTAAAAAAAACATTTACTGAAACTTCTGGATATCAATATATGGTGCTTTTAAAAGATATTAATTTTTACTCTCATTGTGAGCATCATATTGCTCCTATAAAAGGAGTTGCACATATTGCTTATTATCCTAATACTAAAGTAGTTGGAATAAGTAAATTAGCTAGAATAGTTGAAATTTATTCAAAACGTCTTCAGATACAAGAAAGACTTACTTCAGAAATTGCTAATACAATTAATTATACTCTTAAACCAAAGGGTGTTGCTGTAATAATAGAAGCAAGTCATAGCTGTATTAATAATAGAGGAATTAATCAAAAATTAGCTAAAATGAAGACTCATGCTTTAATTGGTTGCTTTAGAAATGATCCTGAAATAAGTAGAAGATTCTTTCAATTAATCTCATAATTAACATTGCATAACAGATATTTGTTATTGTATTGAAATCTAGTTTTATTATGATAGACTTATACCTGTGGGTGTAATAAATAATACTGTAAAATTTATCAGTTATTTACATAAACAAACAAAAATAACAGACTAAATAAAGAGGTAATATGCCAGTAGAATTGGACAATTTCAAAGCAAGCTTCCATGAGAAGCCAATATCTCAAGGTTTAGACGAGGCAGAGGTATCAAAATTTTTAGGTGAGTTATATTCAAGTAGTAAATCAGTGCAACTTCATAAAGATTCATCAAAAGAAGAAATAAGAATATTTAGACAACAAGCAAAAGAGTTATATAAAAAAGGAAGAGACTTAGGTTTAGTAAATTTAATTGAGTTAAAAGGAAAATTTGATGCACTCAAGGATGGTGATGTGCAACAAGATGGATTTCATAATATTAATGAGATAAAAAAGACAATGGAAAGAATTGTTTTTCAAGTTGCATTAGATAGTGAAAAAGGCAAACCACTTGACTCCAAGTTTAATGATTATCCTTTTTTATGTGGAGAGGGTACTCTTACAAACATGCAGAGTATACTGCAACAACTTGTACTTAATTCCGCTACTGTTGATGACATGCTAACATTAACAAAAAAGCAGATGATTGAACAATTTGTTACTGAATTTTACATAAAAAATAAAGATTTTCTTGAAAAAATGGAAGGTATGCATAGTCATGAAATTTATGAAGTACACAACATAAGTTCTCTTTTAAATAAAGTTGCAGATGATTATGGATTAATAAAAAAAACAAAACAAGATGACCAATATTTGCAAGAATATATAAATGATGATATACAAGCATTTCTTAAAAGCTATGTAGAAAGGCAATTAAACTCTGAACATTCTGGAGAAATTTTAATTGATCTTACAGCAGATAGAATTATGTCTGATTTGCCTAAATTTAAAGTTGGCAATTATGCAGCATTTACTCAAAGAATAGATGAATTTATTCAAAATCTTGACTTATCTGATAAGCTTAATGTGTATTCATTATTAGATATTGATGAAGATACATATCAGATAAAAGGATATAAAGAAGATGCATTACAAATTATCAAAGATACATTAGCAATACATTTGCACGACAAAGGAACAGTATTAAATCCAGAAATTGATTTTTTGAGAGCCAAAGTTGGTTTTTTTGATTCACAATCACAAGAAGTACAAGGACAGAAAATATTAGATTATGTAAAAAGTAAAGGTATTGAGGAAAAAATTCTACTATATGCTTTAGATAAAGGCCATGAAATAGGTGGAATAGATCCAGTTAAATGGGCAATTGATAATGATCTTAGAATAAATAGTCAAAAAGCTATTGAATGGGCATTAGAAAATGACTTACAAATTGATGGAAAACCTGCTTTTTCATATGCAATTGAAGATCTTAATGTAAATCAAAATCGACTTTTAAAACATATGCTTGATAACGATTTAAAAATATCAAATAAACCAGCTTTTCTTTGTGCTATTGAAGATTTTAGCAAATCTAAACAAGAAGTTTTTGATTATCTAGTAAATAATAACCTAAATATAAATGGAGTAAATCCAGTATTGTGGGCTGCAGAACAAGATTTAAAAATAGATGGAATGGACCCAGTATTATACTGCCTGCAAAATGATTTAAAAATAGACGGTCAAAAAGATATTGAATGGGCTGTTAAAAATGATTTAGAAATTGATGGAAAGCCTGCATTTTTATATGCAATTGAAGATTTAGGACAAAATAAAGATAAATTAGTTAAATGGGCTGTTAAAAATGATATTAAAATTCGAGGTGAATCTGCTATAAAATTAACAGTAAAACATGATGAAATAATTGATGGAAAGCCTGCATTTTTATATGCAGTTGAAGATTTGGGAAAAAATGAAGAAAGTGTTTTAAAATATGCTATTAAAAATGATGTAACTATAGGTGGGGTGCCAGCTTTAGAATGGGCTTTTATAAATGATAAAACTATTGGTGGCAAACAGGCAATGGAATTTGCAACAAAAAATAATGTTAATGTTAGTGGTGCAAGTGTTATGGATTGGATTGATAAAAATGCCGATAGATTACTTGCTGCAAAAGATGGCATAAATAGAGAAGTAGTTGGTAAGCATACTAGAAGAATATCGGAACAAAGCAACACAACTAAAACAATTTCAGTAAGCATGTAGCGTTAGTTATTTTTATTATCATTCCTCCACTTACATCCATTAGCTAAAGCTTTTTTTATCTTTACTAACACATTCTTATAGTCTAAATCTGCTAAATTGCATACCATTTTAAATTCATCAACATATAAATCATCTAATAACCACCTTATGGCATCAATTTTTTGCTTTTTAGCAAATTTCTTTTTTGAATTGCTTGATGCATACATAAGTGCTTGAGTGATAACGTAAGCGCTAAAATAAGGGCATCTAGGCAAGAATAAAAATAAGTGGTAGAACAAAAGCCTAAAAAAATAGAGGCTAATGATGCTATTAGAAAAAAAGAA
>NZ_RXFM01000045.1 GCF_003953955.1 Candidatus Aquarickettsia rohweri
GACAGAAAGTACTTCAAAGGATAGTCAGAGTATAAAGTATGACTATAGCAAAAATAGCAACAAAGTTGAATTAGTAACAAAGAAGATTGATAAGCCAAACGATACTTCGAAAGATAATGCAATTAATAAAGAGATAAAGTATTTGAATGATGGCATAGATTATGAAAAAAGAAAAAATAAACTTAAAGGCCAAATATATTTAAGAGCTGATGTTGGAATTTTAAAATCACAGCCAAAAGTATATAAAGATAATTTTTGTGTTAAGAATAATAACTGTGATAATAAAGGTTATGATGCAGGGAAAAATTATAATTTTGGAATAGGTTGGCATATTAACAATGATTACAGGATTGATTTATTATACAATAAAGCTAATTTGAAATTTGATTATAAGCAGCAAAAAGGTGCTAAGAATAATTATTACAAGCATAAAGTAGATATTTCTACATTAATGTTAAATTTATACAGGTATAAAAGCATATCAAAGTACTTTGATATATATATAGGTGGAGGAATTGGTTATACTAGAATATCTCCTTTGGATGGTATAATAACATTTAATAATCAAAAAGATACCTATAGTGCTAAACCAAGTAATAATTTTTCTTATAATTTAGCTAGTGGAATATCTTTTAAAGTTAATAATAATGCAGAGTTAAATTTAGGCTATAGATTTTTAAATTATGGTAAGGTAAAAGGATTTGATAGCTATGATGTATGGCCTGGTGTTCATGGTCCTTTTTCAAATGTTAAAAGAGAGCCCCTCAAAGGGCATAACCTTTCTTTAGGCATTATTTATAAGTTACCAAAAAAGTAGTTTCTATAAATTAACTCGAACTGCAGATAAGAAGTTAGAAATTTATAACAAATTTTCTAATCATAAAGTATAGTGTATCTCGCAGTCATCACGAAGTAGGGACGTTGACACTGCACAGTCATCACGAGCCACGAAAGTGGCGTGGTGATCCAGGGATGTTGCTTTATTTACGTTTGTTGATGCATTTCTGGATTGCCACACTACGGCTACTGCCTTCGCTCGCAAATGACTATATCGTTGTTCCGAACTGTATTAAATATTCCTGTATGGTTGCTTTGAGCTTTTTATAGAGCAATTCTTATCTGCAACTAGGATTAAGATTTATAAATTTCACCTATCTTTTTTTCTTACAACAACAATTGTATTGGCAAATTTATCGTGTAATCCTTGTTTTCTTTTAGTGTAATCAGCCATGAATAAGCCAATTCCTAATGTTAACAAATTGAAAATGTGTCCTATCATTCTTTTTATAGACTGTCTCATAGTTATTGGTTTATAGCTATCAGCATCTAATATTTTACATTGCATAATTAACTTTCCTATAGATGCACCCATTTTAGCCCAAAAAAATAGGAAATATAGTGTCACACAGCAAAGCATGATAAATTGCATAAATATATATCTAAGATTACTAACTGTAATTAATAATGAATCAAATATTGATGTAAAAGACATATTTTGAGCTTGTTGTAAATTTTTGTCAAACTCAATAAAAGAATTATTATCAAATCCAAAAAGAATCATAGTTAATAAATTCATGATTGGAGAGAGCACAAAAGTTATTATTACAATGTCAATTCCAAATGCAATTATTTTTCTATTTAACGTAGCATAGTTGTATTGTGTACTTATTTTTGAAGCTTTAGTCATTTTGATATTTCAATTAATTTTTGGTTTTGCATAAAGGGTTGTAATTTTTCTGGTATTGATATGCTGCCATCTGAGTTTTGATAATTTTCAATAATCGCTATTATTGTTCTTCCAATTGCCAACCCTGAACCATTTAAAGTGTGGACAAAATGATTATTATCATCTTTAAGAGATTTATATCTTGCTTTCATTCTTCTTGCTTGGAAAGATCCACAATTTGAGCAGCTAGAAATTTCTCTATATCTTTTTTCATAAGGTAACCAAACTTCTAGATCATAAGTTTTTTGAGAGCAAAATCCAATATCTTGGGTGCATAATAATGATACTCTATATGGTAAATCTAATTTCTTTAATATTGACTCAGCAGCATTTGTTAATCTTTCTAATTCATTTTTTGATTCTTCAGGTTTTACTATGCTAATTAATTCTACTTTTGAAAATTGATGTTGTCTTATCATCCCCTTAGTATCTCTTCCAGCGCTGCCTGCCTCTGATCTAAAACATTGAGTGTAGCTTACGTGTCTTAAAGGTAGTTCATGTTCTGCTATAATTTCATTAGTATGCATACAAACAAGAGGAACTTCAGAAGTTGGAATCAGTCTATAACCGTTGCTAGTTTTGAAAGAGTCTTCATCAAATTTTGGTAATTGCCCAGCTTTAAACATAGTTTCTTCAAGTACTAAAGCTGGAGGAAATACTTCTTCAAATCCAAATTCTCTAACATGCACATCTAACATAAATGTTGCGAGTGCTCTTTCAAGCCTTACTAAATCTTTTTTCAGAATAACAAATCTAGATCCTGAGATTTTTGTTGCAGTTTCAAAATCCATTATTCCTAATTTTTCACCTATATCATAATGAGATTTGGGTTTGAAATCAAAATTTTTAGGTATCCCAACAGTCCTTATGATTTTATTATCATCTTCGCATTCGCCATAAGGTACGTCTTTTTCTGGTATGTTAGGCAAAGTAGTAAGTAATTTGTTTAATTTTTCCAATGCCTCATTTTTTTGTTCTTCTAAGATATTTAACTTATGTTTTATTTCATAACCTTTTTCTTTTAATAAATTAAAATTTTCATCATTAGGTCTTAAAGAAGATATTTGTTTTGCTATTTCTTTTTTTTCATGCTGTAAGTGTTGTATTTTTGTTTTATTGTTTCTTACAATGTTGTCTATAAATAATATTTCTTCAGAGCAGGGGCGTATTCCCATTTTTTTTATGCCTTCGTCAAATAATTCACTATTTTCTCTTATAAATTTAATATCGTGCATAATGTTTATTTTATTTTTTTACATAGCATTATAGAAATTTCATATAACAACACAAGGGGTAGTGCAAGTATCAATTGGCTAAATATATCTGGAGGAGTTAGTATAGCAGCTAAAATAAAAATTAATACTATTGCATACCTTCTAAATTTTTTTAATTGAGTGTAGTTTATTATGTCCAATTTTGTAAGCATTATTAGTAAAATTGGCAATTGAAATGCTAAACCAAAACCTATAAATAATTCTAATATTAAATCAATATATTCACTTATTTTTGCCTCAAGAATTATTGTTACACCATTTTTTATATCTAAATTTTGAAATCCAATAAAAAATCTCCACGTTATTGGCATTACAATAAAATATACTATTAATATACCTGTCATAAATAATACAGGAGGAAAAAATACATATGGTACTAATGCTTTTTTTTCATTTTTATAAAGCCCTGGTTCAAGAAATTTATAAAGTTGAAAAAAAATAATAGGTGAGGTTAGAAATAAGCTAGAGATAAAAGATATTTTTAACTCTGTCATAAATCCTTCGGTAAGTTTAGTGTATATAAAGTGAAAATTTTTGGAATTATTAGAAATTTTTGTAAGAGGCAATGCAAGAATATTAAATATTTCCCAACTAAATTGAAATGTTATAATAGTAAAAATAATGAATGAAAAAAATATTTTTAGAAATCTATTTTTAAATTCAATTAAGTGCTCTTCTAAGGTATAGGTCTTTAAATTTATTTTATTTTTCTTTATCTTCATCTTCATTAGGTTTTTTGATATTTGTATCTTGATTTAAATAGTCAAAATATTTATTTTCTAAAAAGTCATATTCATTTTTACTATTATTTTTAAAATCTTTATAAAACATTTTGAATTTATGAATTATTTTAATAAAATCGTTAGGTTTTAAAACTAGTACTCCAACAATTAATACTATTAATAATTCTGATAATGATATATCTAACATTATGATAAAATTTCTTGCTATGTTGTTTTAGGTAGCGTATTTTTTAATGAATTTGATTGATGTTACTATATAACATATTTTCATGCAACAAACTGCTAAATTTATGGATGATAAAATAAGATTGGCTTTAAACGACTTACATGATGTAGTAATTAACAAGATTGAAGAAATTAAGCGTCTAGAGAAAAAAATAACGGAATTAAGTATTAAAAATGCTCAACTTCAAGATGAAATTGCTAATTTAGAAAATTCTGCAATAAAAAATAAACAAAATAGTAAAGATATCCAAAATCAAAATTTAATTAGTAAACTTGGCAAAAATTTATCTTTAGAGGAAAAGCTTATTAATGAGGATGTTAGTGAAGATATTGATATTTCTATAAATCAACTAAAAAGTATTATAAGTAAAAAAACAAATTAGTTATGCAAGAAGTAGAATTAAAAGTTGGAAATATTCAAACAAAATTACATTGTGAAAATCGTGATGAATTAATTATTTTAAGTGAAAAGCTTAATTCAGCTATAAATGATATAAAGAAAAATAATAATAACATTTCAGATGCAAAAGCTTTATTAGTTGTATCTTTACAATTAATAAATGAAATACAAGTGCTAGAAAAAAGTTTAAAAGATTTAAAAGCTAGTTTTTTTGATCAAGTGGATAATGAAAAAAAATTAATATCTGATAGTTATCAATTAGTCGCTGATCAAATTAATAAAATAACAATACTTTTAAAAAATTCAAAATAGTCATTATTTTAAATAATAAAATGCTGATAAATGATTGACTTACAAGCTTTTTATATTATATTTGGCTAATAATTTAAATTTAATTTAATAATAGTGTCAAAAAGATTAAATAGGAAATATGGCATTAGCCGTAGAATTGGTGCTGCCTTGTGGGGTTCTGAAAAAGATCCATGCCATAAAAAAAATTATCCTCCTGGAGTACATGGTGTTACAGGGTATAAAAAAACAACTGAATATGGTACTCAATTAATTGCTAAGCAAAAATTAAAAAAATATTACGGAGATATTAGAGAAAGGCAATTTAAATCTATTTACAAAGAAGCTAGTCGTAGAAAAGGTGATACAGGTGAAAATTTAATAGGATTATTAGAATCAAGATTAGATGCGTTTGTCTATAGATCAAAATTTGTTTCAACAATGTTTTCATCAAGACAATTTATAACTCATAAGCATGTTAAGGTTAATGGAAAAGTTGTAAATATACCAAGCTATGTTTTAAAAATTAATGATGTAGTTGAGGTTAAGGAAGCTTCAAAAAAGCTAGTAATAGTTTTTGAAGCTAAAGAAAGGAATGATAGAGATGTTCCAGAATATATAAAAGCTGATAATTCTAAGTTACAGGCTACTTTTCTTAAAATGCCAGCTTTATCTGAAGTTCCTTATCCTATTCAAATGGAACCTAGTTTAGTAGTAGAATTTTATTCAAGATAGTTAGATAATATATATGGCACAACATAAATCAGCAATAAAAGCTCACAAACAATCTTTAAAAAGAGCATTAAGAAATAAATCAACAAAAAGCAAGATAAAAACTTTTACAAAAAAACTTGAGCAGTTAGTAGAATCAAAAGATTTTGAAAAAGCTAAATCTACTTTAAGTCAAGTAGAATCTGTTATAATGAAATCAGTAACAAAAAAAGTTTTAAAATTAAATACTGCATCTAGAAAGGTTAGTAGATTAGCGAAAAAAGTAAAATCCTTAGATATTTCAACTGCTGCAAAAGCATAATTTTATTATTAATTATGTGGTTAAGAGTACATGTTGATAATTTAATTAGACCACTCATAAAAGAAAAAAAATTATTATATTATAAGTTATTTAAAGACTGGGATTTTATAATAGGTGCAAATTTAAAAGGTAAAGTATTTCCTCATGATATTAAATTCCATAAAAATAATGGCAATATTTTAACAGTAACTATTAATAATCATTGCAACGTTCTTGAAATACAAATGATGATTCCAAAAATTATCGAAAGAATTTCTAGGTATTTAGGCATTGATTACATATCAAAAATTAAGATTATAGGCTTGAAAAACAAAGGTTCTAAAAATAAAGATTATGAGGGCGATAGGAGAGATTTATTTTTAAACAATTCATTTGGCAAAGATAAAGGTGTTATATCCTCAATAAATAGTAATACAGATAATGAAATTAGAGATATTTTGTTAAGAATCGCAAAGAACTTAAAATAATAAATTATATTTTTACATATTATTTATAAATTTTATTTACATTTAAAAAAAATTCATGCAATAATGCATTTTCATAAGTAAAAATTTATAAATTATCATGAAAACAAAAAATATTTTTTTATTATTGCTAATTTTATTAGTTGCATTTTTAGGGTATTCTTTTTATAAAAATTCTAAAAATGGTCAAAAAGAGCAAGAGGTTAATCAACCTACTGCTATGAGTAAAGATCCACAAAAAGAAGCGAAAGATTCCGAGCCAATGACTAAAAAAGAGGTTAAGGGAATTATAGAAGAAGAGCTTAATGAAAACCCGGATATAATTATTAATGCACTTGAATCACACGTAAATAAGCAGCAGAATGCTCATAAGCAAAAAATACAACAGGTAATTATTGATCATAAAGATCAGTTGCTTAATAGTAAAAATGATCCAAAATATGGTGATCCAAGGTCTAAAAATACAATAGTTACGTTTTATGATTATAATTGTGGCTATTGTAAAAAAATGTCTGATGTTATTAAGCAGGTAATAGACAGTAAAGAAGATGTGTACATAGTCTTTAAAGAGTTACCAATATTAGGTGAGCAATCTATGAAGGCTAGTATGTTAGCTCTTGTTGTTAATAAAATATACCCTGATAAGTTTTTAGAATTCCATTTTGCATTGATGGATGATACAAGCAATCTAAGTCTTAATCAGAAAGTAGCTAATATATCTAAGTCATTAAATATAGATTCTAGTAAATTATTTAAGCAAATTGAAAATAACCCATCAATTAAACGTATAATTGATGAGAATTTTGATGCTGCTAAGTTAATTGGCTTTAGATCTACACCTACTTTGATTGTGAATGATGAATTGATACCAGGTTATATTAATTATAACCAATTAATATCAGTTTTAGGTTCTAATGAAGAGGGAGATGTGAATGATGAATCATCTAATGTTCAAAAAGATGATAATGAATCAGACACAAATTCTGAGGTAATTGATGAAAATAACTCTGATAACGATAATAATAAAAAAGATCCAAATAATGTAGTTAATACGAATAATAATAATCAAAATTAATATCATTAGTTAATTGTATACTAAGCTTGCGAGATTTACTAAGTTATTTTCGTAAGCTTTTTTATTATAATGTAATTGAGTATAATTACTATATCATATATGATAAGTAATAAGTAAAATTACTTTTTCTATAATATTTTGTATAAAATCTTTTTTGTTTTTTTTGGTGCTGGGTTAGGTGGTATATCAAGATTTATTTTATCAGAATATTTAATTATTACTTTTTCTACTAAATTACCAAGTAGCAAATTTATTGCAATATATCCTTATCCTACGCTAATTATTAATGTTATTGGTTCAACAGTAATAGGTTTTGTTTCGCATTTACTTCTTACTAAATTTCCAAATTATAATACGGAATTAGAGCATTTTGTTATTATTGGTTTTTTAGGATGCTTTACAACTTTTTCTTCATTTGCACTTGAAGCAGTAAACCTTCTTCACAATGACTATTTATATTATTTTTCCCTATATATTTTACTAAGCGTTATTATATGTTTAGTTGGATGCTTTTTTGGTATTCTTTTAGCTCGATATATAATCATATGATGAATTTAATTTAACCCTACCAAGCTGTAAATTAGAAATTAACATTAATTTTTTTGACCATAAGGCATAACCCGAGTTGCCGATAACAATTGCTCTATAAAGGGCTAGAAGCCACTATAAAGCAATGTTTGATACAGTTAAGAACAACGATATAGTCATTGCGAGGATGCAATAGCATCCGTGGCAATCCAGCTCTAGAGACTTGTCATTGCGAATAAATCCTTGATTTATGTGGCAATCCAGTAAAGCATCAATAAATATAAATGCTACAACAATTCTGGATCACCATAGTCGAGACTAGAGTCCCTCCCTCGTGATGACTGTGGGAGGTAGGATACAATGTCTCTTCCTCGTGATGACTGTGTGTAGTGCTAACATTCCTCCTTCATGATGAACATATATAGCAATAGTCATTGCGAGGATGCAATAGCATCCGTGGCAATCCAGTAATAATACGCTTCATGATTATAAGATTTGCTGTAAATTTCTTGCTTCTTATCTGCAGCTCAGGTTAAGGTATAGCATTTATAGATTGCCAAGAGAGTAAACTGAAGAAATTTCACTAATGTATTGAAAATTATACAATTTATGGTTTTATATAGTTTTAAAATCATACTTGGAGGAACAATATGTCAAATGATAATTTGATTTATAAAAAAGCAATTAGAACCTTAGGAAAAGATAAATCTCATTTAGCTATAAAGTTTGCTAATGATTATCAAGTGTAGGGTTTAAAATTAGTAAAGGAAGATAATTATTCAAAAGCTATTTTATTTGATGAAGAAGATAAATTATGAGTATTAAAAATTTAGGTGATGAAGATATTTAAACAACAATATATTTGTTGAATACGCATTTTATTATGATAACAATTATCAAATTAGATCACTAGTAGAGTTAGGCAGAAATAGTGCAGATTTAGCTTATAAATTTAATGATGAAACTAGATATAAAGTTTTAAGTTTAATAGGTGCTTATAGAAATAACTCTCATAAGATTTTGAAAACAGCTGGTGAATTTACAATGCTTGACTATTATAGCTCAGACTATAATAATGAATTCGATAATTTGGAGGAGTGCATAAAGAGTATTTATTGTAAATCTAAATGTATTAAAGAAATTGATTGCAACTTAAACTTTTAGACTGTTTCAATGATTTAGAGACAGCTCATAAAGATTTATAAAAAATATTGGTGCTTTAATTAATTATTGATATATAAAATAAAGCACCTTTGTTTTATATTCCTATATCTTGTCCTTGTCCTTGATTTTTTTCAACTACTGGTGTATTTGGTGATTGTTGCCCATCTTTGCCACCTGCATCTTTCATATCACTTGCGCCGCTCATATGAGAACCTATATCTTTAGCTTTATCCAGAGCTTCTTGTTCTTCAATACCATTTTTTGTTTCTGGAGAATTTCCCTTGGACTCTAGAACAGAAACCATATCTTTTGCACTATGACCAATATCATTTAGAGTTGATAAATCTTCATGAACTGCAGTTGCTAAATCTTGAATAGCAGCAATAAAACCTTTAAGTCCTCCAGCTTGAATGTCCTTAGAAATTTCTGCAAATTGCTTTTGTAAATCATCAACTAATTTAATTACATCATCTTTGATATCAAGTGCATCCTGTGTAATTTCTCCACCTTTTGTATCGATCAATTCTTTTATATCTCCAGGAACTTTAGAAAGTTCTCTACCTAAAACTATTCCATCAGCAAGTAACTGTGCATAATTTTGAGTTCTAATGTCAGTAGCAATTTCGGATAGTGTTCCTACTGAATCTTTTAGGTCAGATGCTATAGGGTTATTTTCGATAATTTTTTCATAAGTATCTTTGAAATTTTTAATTCTATCGCTTATCTCTTTTATTCCATCAATAACATTTGTAACATACTCTTGAAGATCTGTAAAGTTTGTATCTTGGTTCATTTTATCCGTAAGCGCTAAAATAAGGGCATCTAGGCAAGAATAAAAATAAGTGGTAGAACAAAAGCCTAAAAAAATAGAGGCTAATGATGCTATTAGAAAAAAAGAAAAAAAGAATAAGTAATGAAAAATGGAAAGAGCTAGTAGAAGAATATAAAAAAAGTAATGTAAGTAAATATGAATTTTGTAAGCAAAAGAATGTGCCGAGAAGTACATTTTATAAATGGCACAGAATTCTTGTAG
>NZ_RXFM01000046.1 GCF_003953955.1 Candidatus Aquarickettsia rohweri
GTATAAAACCATTTGCAGTTGGCAGAAAAAATTGGATGTTCTGTGCAACAACTAAGGGTGCTAAAGCTAGTGCAAATATTTATAGTATTATTGAAACTTGCAAAGTAAATAAGATTAATCCTTATGATTATTTAAAATATTTGCTGAATCATATTCATGATTATTCTGATCCAAAAGAGTTAGTAAATTTACTTCCATATAATATTGATAAAAAAATATCATCAAATTAAATTTTTTTTAGAATTATCAAAAAACTTAAGAAACCCAAAGAAAGGCGGATAATACTTGTCAAGATGGGGATATTTTAGCGTTTACTAAATTATAATTTCCTTCTCTATTTAAAAATTCATTAATTTCTGGCTTCCTATCTTTGATAATATACTTCAGCTCAGCTTTAATAATTTCTTTATTATCACATATATCTTGCAAACTATATTTCTCTTTTTTTAAATACTCATCTACTATTTGTGAAATCAATGCATTTCTTTCTTCATTATAATTAAACCTATCTGTGAAATTTGAAACAAAGTTTGGCATATAATAGCTCCATTTAGCAGGTATAATCTGATCTTTAATTTCATTAATTATCTCATTTCTTGCATTAGAATAATTGTTTATTACTAAAGACATATCTGGATATTTATATAAATTCATAGTTGTAATATCTCTACTAGAAATTTGTTGAAATATTTCAACATTATAGATTGCAATATCCAGTATTTGATTAACTAACCAATTATTCTTGTTTCTAAAAGCATAATCAAATAAAGAGCCAGAATTATCATTTTTTATTAATAACTCCTCTAAAACACCTAAACTCATTGCAGATTTAAATAATTCTTGTACTAAAGATTCTTGCTTATTTATAATAGCTTCACGAAATATATCAAAACATTGTTTTTGAAATTTCATTTCTGAAATAATATCTGAATATGTCAAATCAGACTTGAATGGATTATTTAAAATAATTAAAATTTCTCTTAGGTTACCACCATATTTAATACAATTTTGCTTTAGATGCGCTAAAGCATATTCCCTTTTATTACTATTTAAATATAATTTAACAGGATCAATAATATGATTTTTATTATTGATAATAAATAAATCATTATCTATTGCATACTCTAACAAATCATCAGGTATAATCTCTATATTTAAAGGTAGTCCACAATTTATAAGCAATTTATCTATAAGTTTTTGTCTCTTCTCTGAGTTTAATAGAATAATAGAAATATTATCTAAAAATAAAATTATATAAATTCTAAGGATTTTTTTATAATGATCTTTATATCTAAATAACTCAATTTTATCTGTATTTTGTTTTAATGCTTGTGCACAAAATAAATTATTATAAGCACTGCCCCCTAAAAATTTAAAATCTTCGCTTTTTTGTTCTATCCACTCATCTAATCTATCAGAAAAATGTTTTATATAACCTGTATCAAGGGTGCTTAATATATTAAATTTAGGCAAATCTGATTCTAATTTATACAGAATCAAATCTACTAATTCTTCATAATTTTCTAATAAATTTTGTACTTTATAATTTATGTAAGTATTAATCCTTCTAATATCAAATATATTATCAATTACATCCAAATATTTATCCTCAATTTTTCTTTTTTTTATTAACTTCCATTCATTTGCCAACACATTTAATATTACTGATATATCATGAATATGCCATAAATCACCCCTAGGTCTAAATTTTTGCAACACAAGCTGATTATCATGTGTTTTTGCACCACTTAATATTTCACCAGCAAAATTCTCAAGCATTTCTTTTTTTAACCTACTAATAATAGCTTTAAAAGATCTAAAACCATATATATCAAGTAAAATATTTTGCAAATTAGTGAGTGTACCTTCTCCACATGCAAAAACTTTATCTCTGTAAAGTGAGCTATCTATATTATTAATTTTTAAACTGTAGATTATAACCTCAGCACATTCTTTTATTTTTTTATTTTTTGAAAAACCTAATAATGAGATAAAATTACCTAAACCTAATCCCTCAGCTTTTCTAATCAATTTTTGCATTTGTATTTCGGATTGATTATCATCTCCATAAACAGGATCTTCAAAATCATAAATTTCTTCTTTTAAATATTTTTTTACTAAATTCTCATTTATATCAGGTATGACTTCAGGAAAACTTTTTTTAAAATTGCTAAGGAAATTTTCTGGCACCCCCATCCTCTACTTACAAAACTAAACATATATTTATACTATATCCCTTATTCAAAATCTCAAAATACTTTTCTAAAAGCATTAGAAAAAAATTATATTAAATCACTATAATTACCCTATGATTTTTTAATTATCAAAGATACTACAAGTAATTTGCGACATATAAACTATTTAAATTATCTGCCCTTTATTTTACTTGGACTATTATCTTGAAGCAATCTTTTAGAAAAAGAATTTACTCTAGAATTTTGAGTAGAATCTAAAAATTGTTCTTTAGCAAAAATCATATCCAATAATTTATTAAGATAATATTTTATTTTCTCTAAGGCCTTTAGCTCACCATTATTTAGTAAAATTTCTCTTTCCATTTTTAATGCTTCTCTTTTTAATTCATTCATAGACTTTTCATTAGTAGCTAAAACTGAAAAAGTCTCTAAAAATAAATCTGATATAGACTTATTTTCATCATTGTTTCTAATCTTCTCTATAAAAGAATCAATTAGAAAGAATTTCAAAGAATCATGCTGATTATCAACCAAACCTTTTTCAGGAACTTTTTTGGGAAAAATCATTGCAGAATTACTTGATTTTGTGTGATCGATTGAGGTAATTGTAAGTTGAAACTTTGGTAAAACTGTGTCTTGATCAACTTTCTCACCTCTAAGTGATGTAATATCTGTATCCATAGATAAATACATTTGATCCAAAACCTTACCTTCAACTTGTGCCTCCATTATTTTTTCATCTATTCCATACCCATATATTCTTCTTTTACTATAGGTAATTTTTTTAACCTTACCATTTTCATCTGTTTCAATATCTAAATAATTATGACTGCCATTATTATCAATTGCTTTACTAAGATTAAAATTTTGTGATTCACTACAACTATTTCTTAAATTAGATATAAAAGATGCTTCAAAAAGTTGAAAATGCATAAGTATAAAATCTTTCTGCTCTCCAGTTAGATAATCTAAACTTTTTATTTGCTCAACATTTTTAATAACCTCAACTTCTTCTCCATTTTTACTAATATGTAATCCTTCTCTGTTTAAATCTTGTTGGTCATCTTCTTCAGCTTCCCTTCTTGATCTTGAAGTAAATTTTTCTTTAAGCTCATTGACTGCTTGAGGCACTGAGTCAAATATTTTATCACCACTACCTCCTAAGTTATAACCTTCATCATAACTCATCCTTATAGTTTCAACATTACCCATTCTTCAAAATACTTAATTAATCAAAATAAGCTATTATGAAAAATTATAAGGGTCAATATCAATTTTTATTTTAATTATATGAGGGATACTAAATTCATTAAACCAAGTTTCAATATATTTCTGAATATTAATTTGTTTTGAGCTTCTAAGAATAATTCTATAGCGAAATTTATTTCTAATTTTATAAATTGGTGCAGGTGCTGGTCCTAAAATTTCAATTTTTTGATTTATAGGAGCTTTTGTAACAATATACTGCATAAATGCATTTAAACTTTCTTCATTAAAACTACTTCCTTTAAGCATGACTAATTTTGAAAAAGGAGGCATAAATGAATCCTGCCTATTTATTAACTCAGCTTTAATAAATGATTCATATTCCCAATTTTTAATATACTGTAATATAGGATTATCTGCAAAATAAGTTTGTATTATAACAATACCTTTCTCTTTTTGCCTACCTGCTCGTCCTGCTACTTGATATAATAGTTGAAATGTCCTTTCTAAAATCTTCAAATCACAACCTGCAAATGATATATCTGAATCAATTACACCAACTAAATGCAAATCTGGAAAATTCAAACCTTTTGCAAGCATCTGAGTTCCTATAATTATATCATATTTTTTATTTTCTATTTCTTCTATTATTTTTGATGCTTTTTTAAAATTAGATATTGTATCACTTGTTATAGAAATTACTTTCGCAGCGGGAAACAAAGAACAAATTTCTTCTTCTATTTTTTCAATACCAGCTCCTAGAGCAACTAATTTTTCATCAGAATCACATTTCGCACATTTTATTAACTTATCCTCAAGGTAACCACAATAATGACATAACATTTGATTTTTCTTTCTATGTTCTACCAAAAAGAATTGGCAATTAGGACAAGAAAATTTCTCTCCACAGCTATTACAAATAGTAAGTGGAGCATATCCCCTTCTATTTAAAAAAATCATTGATAACTTTTTTCTCGCAAGACAGTTAATTATTTCATTTTGCAGAGATTCAGATATCCATTTACTATTAGATAATTTTTCTTGTTTTAAATCTACCACCTCAACTTTAGGCAATAAAACACCGGTATAACGATTAGGCAATCTGTGTAATATACATTTATCAAGACTTGTATTGTAATATGTTTCTACAGATGGAGTAGCAGTTGATAGTAAAATTGGAAATCTCTCAATATTTGCCTTAACAATAGCCATATCTCTAGCATTATAAACAATTCCTTCTTCTTGCTTAAAAGAACCATCATGTTCTTCATCTATAATTACAAGCTTTAATTTTAGAAATGGTAAAAAAAGTGCACTTCTTGCACCTACTACCACGTTAATCTCCCCATTTATAACTCCATGCCATATAATGGCTTTATTCTTAGGAGTTAAAGATGAGTTCCATTCAGCGATAACGCAATTTTTCAATCTTTTCTTAAATCTTTCTACAAGCTGTGTAGCAAGCAATATTTCTGGCAATAATATTAAGACTTGTTCACTATTATTAATTACTTGCTGAGCAATTTCCAAATAAACTTCAGTTTTTCCAGATCCTGTTGCACCTAAAATCAAATGAGATGAGTACTTTTTAAAGCCATATTTACATATATCAAAAACAACTTGTTTTTGAAGATCTGATAATTGAACAGGATTATGATTATAACGATTAATATTAAATTTTTTATACTCAGATTTAACAACGTTATATTCGATATTACTCCTACTTAATAAAATCATTTTTATAATACTGCCTAAATAAGTATTATTGTATTGAGAAACCCATTTTACAAAATTTAATAATTTTAAAGGAATTGTAGGGGTCTTATAAGCCTCCATTACATCTTTTAACTCAAAATCTAAACTATTACTACAAGTATTGGTAATATTTATAACAACTCCTATCTGTACTTTTTTTCTAAAATTAACTTTTACAATAGAACCTATTTCTATATAGATATTGCCTGGTATTTTATAAGAAAATTCTTGATTAAATGGTAATGCTAAAATTACATGAGCTATTTTAACTTCTAATTTTTTTTGCATTTTCATTTATTAAAATGGCGGAGAGAGAGGGATTCGAACCCTCGATACGAATAATCGTATACTTCCTTAGCAGGGAAGCGCCTTCAGCCACTCGGCCACCTCTCCCAAGAGGTTTGATATAATCTAGTTTTTTTCAATCAAAATATCAATAAAAAATTGTATTTATAAAACACTGTACTCTAATTAAAATTAATATAATAATTGATTTTTTTCTTTCGCTATTATTAATAAATTCTCTACTAATTTATAAAAAATAAACTTTATTTAACAAATTATAATATAAGATAATTACTTAAATTGTAAGAGATACTTGAGTTTTCATTTATTTTCTATACCATATCTTCTACAAATTTATGAATGTATTTTAATGTTAGATTTAAATAATATTAACTCATGGGCTTTTAAAGAAGCAAATTTATTATTAAAAAAAATTAATAATCAACCTCCTAAAAAAGGTTATGTATTATTTGAAACAGGATATGGCCCATCAGGATTGCCACATATTGGTACATTTGGTGAAATTGTTAGGACCAGCATGGTCAGAAAAGCTTTTCAATATATTTCTGATATTCCTACTAAATTATTTTGTATGTCAGATGATATGGATGGTCTTAGGAAAGTACCTGATAATATTCCAAATAAAGAAAATTATTACCAATACATTGATTTACCTTTAACAAATATACCAGATCCTTTTAGAAAAAACCAAAGTTATGGTGATTACATGAATTCTAAATTAATTGAATTCCTAGATCATTTTAATTTTGACTATGAATTCATTAGTGCAACTAAGTGTTATAAATCTGGAAAATTTAATGACTACCTAACCAAAGTCTTAGAAAAATATGATAACATAATTGATATCTTGATTCCAACACTTGGCAAAGAGAGAAGAGAAAGCTACAGCCCTTTTTTACCTATTTGTGAAAAAACAGGCAAGGTATTACAGGCAAAAGTAATAAACAAAAATATTGAATCAAAAACTATAACTTATTTAGACAATACGGGACATAAAGTTGAAACAAGTATTTTAAATGGTAAATGTAAACTACAATGGAAACCAGACTTTGCAATGAGATGGGCAGCTCTTGATGTAGATTATGAGATTTATGGCAAAGATATACAAGCAAATGCAGAAATTTATGATAAAATTTGCACAGTGCTTGGAAAGTCACCACCACAACAAATGTCATATGAACTATTTCTTGATGAAAATGGTCAAAAAATTTCTAAATCTAAAGGTAATGGCCTGTCAATTGATGATTGGTTAAAATATGCTAACCAAGAAAGTTTAAATCTTTTTATGTATCAATCACCTAAAAAAGCTAAAAAATTGTATTTTAGCATAATTCCTAAAACTTTTGATGAGTATTTAAATCATCTAAGTAAATTTAATCAACTTACTGACGAGAAAGAAAAAATTTCTAATCCCATATTCTACATACATACAGATAAAATACCTAATATTAATCTTGATAAAATTACTTTCAGCTTATTATTAAATCTTGTTAATGCTTGTAATACTGACAACAAAGATGTTTTATGGGGGTATATTAAAGATTTTATTGATCATGATAATATTAATAAAGAAACACATGAATATATAGATTCTATGCTAGGATATGCTATAAATTACTTTCAAGATTTTATAAAACCTAAGAAAAAATATAAAATACCTAATGAACAAGAAATTAAATTACTGAAATTATTACTTGAAAATTTAAAAACAGTTAATAATACAGCAGAAGATATACAAAATACAGTATATAAGATAAGTAAAGATAATAATATTCCTTTAAAAGAATGGTTTCAGTCGCTTTATGAAATTCTTCTTGGAACAAAAGAAGGCCCAAGAATTGGCACATTTATAAAATTATATGGGGTTAAAAAAATAGAAAAATTAATTTATGAAAAAATATGTTAGTTAAAAATTTATAAATTAAACAATTAAATTAGATAGGAAGTAAATATGAGTATTTTATCAATTCAATTTCATGTATCTCATGGATACATTGGCAATAAAGTTGCATCATTTGCATTACAATGTTTAAAACATAAGGTAATTAATATTAATACAGCACAATTTTCTAATCATAATTTATACAAAGAATTTTTAGTAGATATTTTTCAGGTGTGCCATGTAAAAAAAGTAATTAATGGCCTTTCAAAAATCAATATAATTAATAATCAAATTAATGGTTTTTTAACAGGTCATATGGGCAATGAATTAATTAGTCTTGAGGCATTAAATTTTGTCAAAAATATTAAAAATAATATTCCTGATTTAATTTATCTATGCAATGCAAAATTAGGAAATAAGGAAAGAGGCTTATATGTTAAACCAGAATTACTTGATTTTTATAGGAACTACGCATTAAAATTATCAGATATCTTAGTAGTAAATCATTTTGAAGCTGAAATATTGACTATGCACAATATTAATAATATTAACCATGCAAAACTAGTTGCTAAAAAACTTGCTGACATGGGATTATCTAGAATAATAATTATTTCAGGGTTAAAAATTAATTCAAAAACAATATCTACATTATTATTTGATAGTAATAATTTTTATATTCAAGAAAGTCCTTTAATTAATTTTGAACAAAAACCTGCTGGGCTTGGCAATTTTCTTTCTGCATTATTCTTAGGAAATTACTTGCATACAAATAATATTTTAAAATCATTTTCAAATACTATAGCTACTATTAATAATATATTAGAAATAAATCATAAAACAAAAAGTAAGGAATTAGAAATTATACAGGGACAAGAAAAAATTAGTAACCCAGAAACTAATTTTGTAATTAATAAGTTGTAATAATTTTTGTTTTATGTATTATTCTATTACTATTTAATTTGAGATAAACATATTTTATGAGTGTTAAGCTATCAAGTACTTTTTTTGCAAAACCCCAAGATGTAGAAAAAAATTGGCTACTAATTGATGCCAAAGAGCAAATTTTAGGCAGACTTGCAGCGCAAATTGCCAAACTTTTACGTGGGAAACATAAGCCATATTATACTCCCCATATAAACTGTGGAGATAATATAATTGTTATTAATGCTGATAAAGTAAAATTAACTGGTAAAAAGCTTCAACAAAAAACATATTATAGACATACTGGTTATCCTGGCGGAATCAAAGAAGTCAAAGCAGCTGATTTATTATCAGGAAAATATCCAGAAAGAATGTTAACTTTAGCTGTTAAAAGAATGTTACCAAAAGAAAGCCCACTTGCTAGACAACAATTAAAATGCCTACATATTTATAGAGATAACGAACATCCTCATAAAGCACAAAAACCTGTTTTAATTAACCCAATTAAATAATTATTATGAATAAAAAAGAAGAAACTATAACAAAAACTAGGAAAGCAAAAAGCTCAACTAAAACTAATGTTGAATCTAAGAACAAAACTACTGCTCAAAATAAAAAGGAAGTTAATGTAAAACATACTGCTACTAAAGCTATTACTAAAATAGAAGGTAAAAAAATATACGCTACAGGCAAAAGAAAAACTGCTATTGCAAAAGTTTGGATGATTAGTAAGGGATCAGGAAAAATTATTGTTAATGGTAAAAATTTAATTGATTATTTTCAAAGACCTGTTGATAGAATGATAATTAACCAACCTTTTGCAATTGTTAAAGCAGAAGGAATTTACGATATAGAATGTAATGTCTTAGGCAGCGGTTTATCTGGCCAAGCAGGTGCTATTAGACATGGGATCAGCAAAGCATTAAATCAAATAAGTGATGAATTTCATAAAACTCTAAGAAGTGGAGGCTTTTTAACTAGAGATAGTAGAAAAGTTGAAAGAAAAAAATATGGACAACCTAAAGCTAGAAAGAAATTTCAATTTTCTAAAAGATAATCCATATTTTGATTTTATAATTATAAAATTAAACCTTATATATTTTTATAAAATTAACAATTTACAAATTCTAAAGTCTTAATTTTTAACTATTTATTTTTTTATATAATAGTATGTCTTTTACATTTAGTAATAAAAATAATGTTTTTTTTATTGTTGTTGCAGCAATCTCGGTATTTGATCTTGCAATATTCTTTTATTTGCCATTACTCTCAAGTATTAGACAAGAATTAAGAGCAAACTAATCATTAATTCAGCTGGTTCTGTCGCATCTGTTGAAAAGTATAAGAATCTTTGATATTCTGAAAGAAATGATAGATGTTAATAATGCTGAAAGTAGACCCAAAATTAATGAAGTATTTCAAGAATCATGAATATGGTCCAGAAATAATAATGGTATCATTGTATATGAAAGGAAGATATTCTCTAAGTTATAGAGAGATAGAGGAGATAGGCGGGTTGAGAGGATTCGCCATTGATCACGCTACTTTACAAAGGTGGGTAATAAAGTTTATGCCAATACTTGAAGGAAGATTCAGAAAAAGAAAGAAGCCAGTCAATGGTAGTTGGAGAATGGACGAG
>NZ_RXFM01000047.1 GCF_003953955.1 Candidatus Aquarickettsia rohweri
GTATAAAACCATTTGCAGTTGGCAGAAAAAATTGGATGTTCTGTGCAACAACTAAGGGTGCTAAAGCTAGTGCAAATATTTATAGTATTATTGAAACTTGCAAAGTAAATAAGATTAATCCTTATGATTATTTAAAATATTTGCTGAATCATATTCATGATTATTCTGATCCAAAAGAGTTAGTAAATTTACTTCCATATAATATTGATAAAAAAATATCATCAAATTAAATTTTTTTTAGAATTATCAAAAAACTTAAGAAACCCAAAGAAAGGCGGATAATACTTGTCAAGATGGGGATATTTTAGCGTTTACCTTGTATTATATCTGTTATTTTTTTTTATTACCTGGTAAAATATTTTATACTCTTTCATTATATCAAGTGAAGTTTGCTGAATAATTATTAGTGATAACTTTTTATTTTAACTGTAATTAACTTGGTTGAAAATATATTTCAGAAATATATCTTCTTCCTTTTTCAGCTCTTTTAAGTTGAACTATTACATTAACAACTTGCATTATATATTCTTTTATCTGATCTGGTGGTAACCCAAGTCCGGCTTGCATAACCATTAATTTTAATTGTTCAATTGCCATCAGTGGAGTATCAGCATGTAATGTTGAAATTGAACCAGGATGACCAGTATTAATTGCTCTTAGAAAACTAAATGCTTCTGCACCTCTAAGCTCACCAACAATAATTCTATCTGGCCTTAAACGCAAACATGCTTCTATTAAATCTTGTGTAGTTACTTTTGCTCTACCTTGGCCACCTTTAGAAGCAAGTAAATGCAATCTATTAGGATGATCATTAAGTACTATCTCTCTAGCATCTTCGCAGGTAATTAAACGTTCATCATGTGGTATTTCACGTAACATAGCATTTGTAAAAGTTGTTTTACCAGTTGATGTACCACCACTTATAATAATATTTTTTTTACTAATTACTGCATGCGTTAAAAATTCTTTAATTTTTTTTTCTTTTAAGTATTGATTTAAAATATCATCGTTTTTATCAACTACTTTTTCTATAGCTGTATTATCAAATGCTCCAAGTTTTTCATATGCATCTAAGTCAAGATTCATTGTTGATGGCTTTCTTATCGAAATGCCAATTGTACCTACTTCACAAGCTGGAGATATTACAACTTGTATTCTAAACCCATTAGGTAAAGTTCCTGATAATAAAGGATTTTCTTCACTTATTATTTGTTCGGTAGATTGGGCAACTAGTAAAGCAAGTGATTTTAAATGTTCAAAAGTTAATTGTGGAACATTTTCTTTTCTTATATCACCTTTATTCTCTACCCATGCTTCTAGAGGTCTGTTGATAGAAATTTCATTTACTCCATCTTCATCAAATAATAAATATAGTGGTTTTAAATATGTTTCAAGTGCAGTAACATTCAGGCTCATTTGTTATTTAATTTTCTATTTTGTAATAATGAAGGTGGTGGAAAAACAAGATCTCTTTGTACAAGAATATTGATTATCGTTCCTTGATTAACTGTAATAGTTGGATTAGTGGAAAATGAATCTTGAATCATACTTTTTGTTATATCACTAAATTGTTTAGTACTATCAGTTATTGCTTGAGATACAGGATCACCAGTAGTAGTAATTGTTATAGATCCATCAGTACCTTTATTTGTAGTTGAGCTTGAACTTGAATTTTTGATATTAGAAGCTTTTTTAGCAGCTTCAGCAGCAGCAACTGGTACAACATAAGATACTAAGAATGCGTTTCCAATTTTTCTCCAGAAATGATCATAAACATTTCCAGCAACACCAGGCCTACCTAGTTGATCTACTCCTTGAGATTTAATTTCTATATCAAGCCCATCTGGTCTGATTAATCTATTCCATATTACCCCAACTCTGGTTTGTCCACCTTTTACTTGAGAAGTGTATGTGCCAATTAACCTAGATCCTTTTGGAATCATAACATCTGTTCCTTGTTCAGCATATATATCACGAGAAACTATTGCTCTTAGCATTCCTGGTATATCTGTGTTGATTGCGGTCTCAAGAACAGCATAAATAATTTTTCCTTGAATAATTGTTCTATTTAAATTAGTAACTTCTGTAGCTTTTACAGTAGGTGCTATTGTTTTTCCTATTACTTCCCCGTCAAGTGCTCCATCACCAAAACCCAAGAAGTCTGATGTGCTTTTTTTAGAGGAAGATTTATTATCTTTATTTTTGCTGTCTCCTCCAAGCAATCCTCCACCGCTGCCACCACCTCCAGAAACCATTATCCCTTGTTTCATTTTAGCTTCTATAGCCATTTGCTTTTTCTTTTTTTCCTCACTGTCATCTGAAAAAGGTGACCTAAATATTGTTTTTGATGAAGAATCATCATCATCATCACTGTTAGTATTTAAACTTGGAGGTAATGGTAAAGTTGGTTTTTGAGGAATTGATGGTTTTTCAGGAGGTGGAGGAGGTGGGGGAGGTGGTGTTGGAGCTTGAACCTGAGGAGCTTCAATAGATTTAGAATCTTTATTTAAATCTTTAATTTCAGAATCTTTATTTACTTCAGGTACTGGCTTAGAAGTTTTTAAAATTTGCTCTTTTTCCTTTTTATCTACTGGTTCAGATTTAACTTTATCTTTAGAGTCATTTCCTTCAAAAATAAAATAATATGCTACTAATACACCTAAAAGTATAAAAAATATTAATAGGAATTTTTTTTGGGTTGAAGCAATAGATACGGAAGAAAAGGTAGTATTTTTATTTACTGCTTCTTGACCTGATGCTTCTTGATTAGCATTATTATCAGTTATATTGGTATTAACATCTTTTACTTGTTCTTCTTGTGCCATAAATTTAATTTATGTAATTTTTATTAGTTATTTCAATAACATTATTATTAAAACTTAACTCTAAATGTTTTCCTATATTATCAATTACCAAATAATCACCAACTATGTTTGGTTTAATTTTAAGAACTTTATTATTTTTGATAACTTTGATAAAAGGTTGTTTAAAAGTGATGTCTTTATCATAATATATATATGTTTTTAAACCATCATCAAATACTTTAGAAGGTAAGTACTTTACTGGGCCTACCATTTCATAATTGAAATTATATGGTTTTACTTCAAGTATGTCTTGTTTATCATCATTTTTCTTAATCTCTGGATAATCAATTTTTTCATCTGGACTTGGAAAATAAAATCTTGCTACATAAACTAATTCGTTATCTACATAGCCAGAATATGGTTTTGATTGAACTTCAAATTGATATACTCTTTTGTTTGTTATGATTGTCATATTTGTTAAAATATTATCTTCAAGAGGTTTAATAAATAATCTATTATCAATTGGGATTAATTGCCATGCATAGCTATTACCAGTTGTAATTGTCTTAATTTCTTCATCTTTTTCAAATTCTACGCTTGTTTGAAAATTAAAATGTACTACTAATCTAAAAATTTCATTAGGATTATATATTAATGTTTTTATTCTACTGTCAGTGGAAATAGGGTTGTCACTGGCAAAAATAAAGCTAATGGCAAATAAATACCAAAAACTTATTAAACACATTTTTTTAGCTATTTTCATCGTTCATTCTAAATAACGTTACTTGGAATCCTAAAGGATTTATTAGCCTATCTTGCTCGCTCATATTTAAGTTAAAGTAATCAAATTCCATATAAATTATCTTATTCATAACCATATTAATTTGTCCAGAAACAGTTAAATTAATTCTAATTTGTGCAGATGTGTCTGAAGGAAAAATAATTGATTTTAAGCCTACTGTTCTATATGAACCAGAGCCATACAAGTTATATGGACTTGAAGGGTTATTATAACCAAATTTATTTCTATAATCACTATAATAAACACTAGAACTAGATAAAACTCTAACTACATCGTTAAAATTTCGATTGAAAGTTTCTGAATAATACTCTTCTCTAGCTCTAATATACTTCATTACAAAATATCTCTTTATTGATTCATTTGCAGAATATGTTTCAATAGAAAGTGGCTTTACTACTGTTGGAACGCCGCTCTTTTCTTCAATTTCTATAACAAAAGGATCTATGCTTTGAGTGTTTTTTAAGTATCTGATAGTACTAAGTGCTACAAGAATTAATATAAAGCATAAAAGTAATCCAATTAATAATAAGTTTCTTTGTACAATTGCAGATTGAAATTTATCATCTTTCCAATTTTTTAACTCTTTATTATTAGTTAAGAAATTAATTGGATTATTTTCTTTACTTTCATTAGCATCTGTATTTTTTTTAAAAAATTTTTTAAAATTCATAATTATCAATTAAAGTTTAATGTTATTTTTAGCAAAATCCCAATTTAGGTGAAATTTAATAACATTTTCTAAATAACTTAATCTGTCATTTTTATAATCAATATAATATGCATGTTCCCAAACATCAATTGTTAATATTGCAATTTTATTGTGTAGCATTGGGCTATCAGCATTGTATGTTTGCATTATTTCTAATTTTTTGGTATTGGGGTTTTGTACGAGCCAAATCCACCCACTTCCAAATAAAGTAACTCCTGTTTCAACAAATTTCTTATAAAATTCTTCAAAACTATTAAAATCTTCGTTAATTTTATTCAATAAATCACCTGGAGGTGGATTTTCTTTTGGCGATTTATTTTGCATTAATATATCCTTATCTAAGTTTTCTGATTGTTTATTTTTATCTAATTCATTTACATTAAGGTCATCAATTATTATCTTTTTTCTAATTGAATCCCAATAAAAGTCATGATTCCAAATTTGTGCTGCATTATTAAAAATCTTAGTATCCTTAGAGATATAAGATTTTTTTATAATATCTTCTAAACTTAAAGATTCATAAGGAGTGCCTTCAATAAATTTATTTAATTTGTCAACGTAACCTTTATGATGTTTATCATAGTGAAAATCTATAGTGTCTTTTGTAATAGTTGGCTGCAATGTATTTTTTGAATACGGCAAGCTTTTAAATTTTATCATTTTAGTATAAAATAATTAATATGCAATTAAACATGAGATTAATAACCAAAGTTTAAATTTGCAAGAAATATCGTCTTGTTTTATATAATTTTTGGTGCAATTATTTATGAAAACAAATATTTAATTAATTATGATAAAAGAAAAATCTACAATTACAGTTTTTGGAGGAAGTGGTTTTATTGGTGCTAATCTAGTTAAAAAGCTAGCTAAATTAGATTTTAAAATAAATTTGGTGCAAAGCCATAATAATGAACATAATTATTTATATATACATGGATTTCCTGGACAAATTTGCAATATTAAATTTGAAAATACAAAACAATTTTACGAAGAAATTTTTAGCAATACAGATTATATAATAAATTTAATTGGTATTCTTAGAGAAAGTAATGATAGGACTTTTCGATATTCTCATATAGATATTCCAAAAAATATCTCTACTTATGCAAATAATTTAGCAATTAAAAAATTAATTCATATATCATCTTTAGGTATAGAAAAAACCTGTAAATTCTCTGAGTATGCAAAAACAAAACTTAAAGGAGAAAAAGTAATTTTAAAAAATTACTCCAAAGCAACAATAATTAGGCCAAGTGTAGTATTTGGTAACGCAGATAAGTTTATAAACAATTTAATAAAGCTAATAAGAACTTTTCCATTTTTTCCATTGGTTAATAAAGGTCATGTATTTTTTCAGCCAATTTTTGTTGAGGATTTAACTGATATTATAATAAAAATATTATTAATGGAAAATACAGATTTTTATGGAAAGATTTATGAAGTAGGCGGGCCAGATAAATTAACTCTCTTGCAAATAGTAAATGAAATATATAAAGCTCTAAATCAGTCTCCACGGTACTTTTCAATAAATCATAGCATAATGAAAATAATTTCTTATCTTTCTAAGTTAATTAAATCATTTCCAATAAATCCAGAAGAAGTAGATTTGCTTTTAATAAACAATATTATAAACAATGAGAATTTAGCTGATAAATTAAAAATAAATACTACTCCGTTAAATTTTTTCATTCAAAAGCAATTATATAATATTACAAGTTGACAAAATTTAAAATTTGAAGATATTAAGATAATGGTAAAGCTAAAATTTATATGCCGGATTAGCTCAGTGGTAGAGCAACCGCCTTGTAAGCGGTAGGTCGTCTGTTCAAATCAGACATCCGGCACCAAAATTTGAGGGAATATGTTTGAAAAGAAAATTAAAGCAAATATAATGATCATCGAAGATGATGAAGAGATTACAAGTAAAATT
Organism: Candidatus Aquarickettsia rohweri; assembly: GCF_003953955.1. GTDB lineage: Bacteria > Pseudomonadota > Alphaproteobacteria > Rickettsiales > Midichloriaceae > Aquirickettsia > Aquirickettsia rohweri. Next base: position 6,246 of record NZ_RXFM01000047.1, read on the forward strand.
AAAGAATCTTTAGAAGATAATTCTTTTAATGCATACGTTTTAAATGATGGAATAGAAGCAGTAGAAATAATTAAAGACAATGAGCCTGATTTAGTGATTCTTGATTGGCTTTTACCTGGTAAATCTGGAATAGAAATATGTAATGAAGTAAGAAAAATTACTTCAATTTCAAGCATTCCAATATTAATGTTATCTTCAAGAGGTGAGGATTTTGAAAAAGTGATAGGCCTTGACAATGGTGCTGATGATTATTTAACTAAGCCTTTCAACGATATAGAACTAATAGCCAGAATAAGAGCATTGCTTAGAAGAATTAGACCAATTTTCTCAGAAACAAAACTTGAATACGGCAATATAGAGATAGATTCTAAAACTCATAAAGCTTATTATAATAAAACAGAATTAAAGTTATCACCTATAGAATTTCAAATACTTCAAATTTTATTAGAAAAACCTGAAAAGGTTGTGCCAAAAAGTACTATAATAAATAAAATTTGGGGTGTTAAAGTTTATGTTGAAGATAGGACTATTGATGTTCATATTGCTAAATTGCGTAAAGCTATATCACGTGTAAGTAATGAAAAATCAGAGCATATTAAAACAGTGCGATCAGTTGGATATATTCTTGAATCACTAGATACCTCAAATCAATATGATAGCTAATAGTATTGTTAATGCTTTTAGTGACTCTATAAGTTCAGGTAACCCTGCTGCTGTTTATATTGTTGATGATTTTCCAAGTTCAGATGAAATGCAAAAGATAGCAACAAAGAATAATTTATCAGAGACAGCTTTCTTAAAAAATATTAACAAAAATCAATACCAAATACGTTGGTTTACTCCAAATTCAGAAGCTCCAATTTGTATTCATGCTACTTTGGCTTCAGCACATTGTTTATATGAGAATGATTTAGTTAATTATGATGATTCAATAGAGTTTTTAAATTTAAATAATAAATTTATTGCATCTAAGACTTTAGATTGGATAAATTTAAATGCACCTAGTATAGAAATAAAAGCAATTCAATCAAATAAATTAATTAATGAGATTTTGAAAAATTGTAATGTAGAATACTTAGGCTTATCGGAAAATATTCTTTTTGCAGAGTTAAAAGATAAGAATGAAGTGAGAAATTTTAATCCAAATTTAAATTTGATTTTAAAATTACCTTATAGAGCATTATTAATCACTTCAAGAGATGATGAATATGATTTTATATCTAGGTATTTTGCTCCATCGGTTGGTATTGATGAAGACCCTGTGTGTGGTTCTGCACATTGCAGATTAATTCCATATTGGGCTAAAAAACTTGGTAAAAACAATATGATTGCTTATCAAGCTTCTAAAAGAGGTGGTGTAATAAAATGTCAGAATTTAAAAGATAAAGTGATAATTTCAGGAAAAACTATCACTGTCAGCTGATATAGCTAATTCCTTATAATATAATTACAATTTCGCTCGTTACTCATGTGAGTTTACCACACTTAGCTCCCTCTCTTAATGTACTTAAATTAACCCGAACTGCAGATAAGAAATTAGAAATTTATAACAAATTTTGCCGTCATGAAGCACAGCGTCCCTTATAGTCATCACGAAGGAGAGCTTTAGCTCGACTGTGGTGATCCATAATTGTTGTCGCATTTACATTTGTTGATAGTTTTCCTGGATTGCCGCGAGCATTAAAATGCTCTCGCAATGACTATATTGTTAACTAAAATTTTATTCAAGTATTTGTATATAACAGTTCTTTGCCTTTTACAAAGCAATTTTTATCTGCAGCTTGGGTTAAATTAAAGTTATTTAGCTATATAGAATGGCTATAATAATTCAGCATAATGTGGTGTTTCATCATTTTGAGTTAGCATCTCTTCCGTACTATTATTTAAGTTTAGTGAGTGCATTGCTACTCCCATGCCCATTCCTTTTGAATCGTTTATGTATAGCATTGGCAGTGTATCTTCTTGCTGGATGCTCTCTTTGTTTAGCAATGTTACAGTGCTATCTTTAAATTCTATGTGAATTGATTGAGCCAGTGTATCATTTGTTATCTCTTCCATAGCTTGTTCATTTATTGGTTGCTCCATACTTTCTTCCATTTTATCAATTCTTTCACCGTTTTTATTTATATAATATGTATTACCATTTTTATCTTTTTGTAACTGCTGTTTTTCACTATTACTTGCTGTATTTCCTCCTCCCTGTCCACCTGAAGTATCATCCTGATCATTTTCATCATCTTCATCTTCATTATGTTTCACTTTTTCTTCATTTGGATTTTTGCATGCTTCTTTTTTTAGTAGTTCTGTAGCTTTCTTTTTATTTTCTTTAGTTTTAGATTCATTGTTTTTGTTGTCAGAACCTTTATCGCTATTTTTATCTTCTATTGCTTTCTTTTTATTTAAGTCTAAAGTTTTTAATAATTTTTCATAGCGATCTAAATTTAAATATTGTGTCAATTTGAATGAGGGCAATCCTCCTATTTTAAAAGTTTTAGCGATGATTTTATTTTGTACTTTATTAATAATATTCCTATCAGATACTTTATTTAAATTATTCATCAACATACAATCTTCTTTTATTCTCCATTCTTGTTGAGCTTGATATTTTTCACTTAATTCGTTAATTTCTTCTTTAGAGATAAGACCTTCTAATAAATTTTTATCTAAATAGTTATTTTTAATTAATTCTTCCTTTATGCCATTAAATTTCTCTTTTAAAGAGCCATCTTGATTAAATAACAATTCTTTTATTACCTTTTGAGAGCATTTTCCTGATTTTACAAGACATTTAACTATCTCTAGATTGTTAAGCCTAGCAGCAGCTTCTTTTAATGCATCATCATATGCTTTTTGAGAGCATTCTTCTGATTCTACAAGATATTTAACCATCTCTAGATTTTTAGCTTCACCAGCAGCATTTACTAATGCATGACTATATCACTCTTGAGAGCATTTTCCTGATTCTACAAAATATTTAACTATATCTAGCTTGTTAAGACTAGCAGCTTTTATTAATGCTTTATCATATCCGTCTTGAGAGCATAGTCCTGATTTTACAAGATATGTAAATATTTCTAGATCCTCTTTTCCAACAGCATAACTTAATGCACTATCATATGCTTCTTGAGAGCATTTTCCTGATTCTACAAAATATTTAACTTTCTCTAGATTGTTTTCTATAGCAGCATGACGTAATTGTCTATCACATGTTTTTGTTTCCATAATCTATCACCTTTAAAAATTTAATTTATACTGATATAATGTAAACGCTAAAATATCCCCATCTTGACAAGTATTATCCGCCTTTCTTTGGGTTTCTTAAGTTTTTTGATAATTCTAAAAAAAATTTAATTTGATGATATTTTTTTATCAATATTATATGGAAGTAAATTTACTAACTCTTTTGGATCAGAATAATCATGAATATGATTCAGCAAATATTTTAAATAATCATAAGGATTAATCTTATTTACTTTGCAAGTTTCAATAATACTATAAATATTTGCACTAGCTTTAGCACCCTTAGTTGTTGCACAGAACATCCAATTTTTTCTGCCAACTGCAAATGGTTTTATAC
>NZ_RXFM01000048.1 GCF_003953955.1 Candidatus Aquarickettsia rohweri
CCTATAAAGGTTAATATAGATAAAAGTGGCTCTAATACTTCTGCTTTGAATTCAATCAATAAGCCATTATCTAAAGAAAACCAAATAGAAATTAGGCAGAACAAATATCTCAACAATAGGATAGAAGGCGATCACAGATTTATAAAGAAACGAACTAGGCCGATGCTTGGCTTCAAATCCTTTAGAAGTGCCGCCAGAACTATTGCGGGAATAGAACTCTTGCACATGATTAAAAAAGGACAACTTGCTGACAATGACAATTATAATTCTGACTTTGATAAATTTCTTTCACTAGCTGCTTAATGGAAAAATCTATAAATAATTTAAAAATTTTACACCATATTACAGATGCGACAGAGCCGGGAAAGATGATTATAATTTTATAGAAGAGTTAAGAAATATTAATAAAGAAAATAACGAAGTTCTAGAGCAATTGCAACAATCATTATATGAAGAAAATATTATATCAACGGTAGTATGGAATGCTAGTGGCAGTACAAATATTATACCAGAGTATAATCATTTGGAGCAACATGGAGTTAATATAGAAATACTAATTGCTCAAATAGAAGGAAGAAGTAAAGAAGAAAACAGAATGGAGGCTATACTATTAGAGAGGAAGGAAGAAGGAAGTAATTTAGGAATGAAAGATGTGAAGCTATTAGCAGCAATACTTAAACACAATGAAATAAGTGATGATAAGATATCACTTCCTGAAGGTATAGAGGAGTCATTAATATATCAGGATGCAAAGTTGTATAATACAGCAATGGAAAATGGAGTTGTAGTATTAGGAATGGAAGGTAAAGGGTTAGAATATTCCAAGAAAAGTACTGTAGAATACACATTTGCAAGAGAAAAGTATATGGCAGAAAAAGCAACAGAATTGATAGGGAAGGGATATAATGTGAGTATATCTGTTGGTGCCAATCATGTTAATAATATAAATAGTAGATTAGCAGAAATATCTGGTATAGAAACAACTAATTTATTTAATAAAGAATTTGAGAATACAGGGTTTGCTAATAATGTTGTAAGCTTATTACCGTATGAAGGTTTGTCCTCTACTAAAGAATTTGATGGTATATCTCCTATGTTGAGATTGGATAGTGGTGAGTTAATAGCCAAATCTGCATCAAGTGATACAGGATCTATGAATGATAAGGTGATGTTAGAATTGGGTAAAGTGCACTTTGGGGTGAAATGTGCAGATATAGCAATAGATATGGTAAGGACGGCAATAAATCCAACAACACAAAATATTACAAAAACAATGAATGATGCTGTCCAGGAAACTGCAATCTATTATGGAAAGACGGGTATAATGTTGCCTGTTACGGCTGTGAAAGGTATACATGATATGTATAAAGGAGAATATATAGAAGGAATAATAAAAATAGGGTTAGTAGCTTTAAGTATTTCAAGTCCGGGAGCAGCGCCTTTAGTAGGTGGAGTAATGGTCTTAGGTTCATTATACTCAATGATACAAAACGCTAGTGATTTAGCTGAAGTAATTCAAGAATTAAACAGGGAATATATAAGTGAGAGTGATAAAATTGAAGAGCAAGATATTAGTAGTAATGTAATCATTCCTGTATATACTGAAAATCAACCTGATTTTTATCATCATAGCAGTTACGATGAAGTTTATGAATTATAGGTGAGTTTTACAGTTTAGCATATGGTGAATCGTATTAATCTGATATTAGTGATGTTTCGTTTCTTTAGTAAAAATAGAAACTGGATATTGTTGAATTTCCCAGCTTTATTCATGGCGTTAGGACTGATAATAAATAAAAGCTTATATCATGATTTTATTATCTATTCTGGATATATTGCAATAAGTTTATTAGCCATAGTTCTTGCACTTAATCCTTTGATTGTTATATTCAAATCTAATATTTTTCTCAAAAAAATTAATAAACACAGAAGAATAATTGGAGTTGCTGTATTTACGTATGCTTCATTGCATTTTTTGTGTTACCTTGTGAAAAAAAGGAGGTGTTATTAATGCTTTGAGTTGGTTATTTCACCCTATTTTATTGCCTGGATTTATTGCATTTATAATTTTTGCAATTTTAGCGATAACAAGTAATAATGTATCTATTAGAATTTTAGCAATTACTAGATGGAGAAAATTACATAAGCTAGTGTACCTTGGAGAGTTTTTTGTTATTGTACATTTACTATTATGGCTCGTTTTTGATGATAGAATTAGGGTTTTATATGCTTTATCCGCTTTTGTGCTGTTGATTATGCTTCAAAGGAAAAGGTATTCAATAATAAAAAAACGATAAGTAGAGTATCGGAAAATCATAAGGATTTATATTATTTCATGTCTAAAATTATTTGATAATAAATTTTAAGCTTGTTAGAAATTTATTTTTAATATAAAAATTAGGTATCAGTATCTAAATGTTAATAAAAGTTTATAGCTATACGATTTGTAGATGAAAAAGTTTTCGGTATTTTTTATTATTTTACTAAAATTTGGAATATTAAACATAAAAGCTTCAGATGAGCCTAAACCTCCTAAGCAAATTAATTGGCTATTTAATGGTGTGACTGGTAAATTTGATAGACAATCTATCCAAAGAGGTTTTAAGGTTTATAAAGAAGTTTGCTCAGCATGCCATTCTGTAAAGAGGTTAGCATTTAGGAATTTAATGGAAATAGGATTTTCTGAAGATGAAGTAAAAGCGCTTGCATCTGAATATGAAGTTAAAGATGTTCCTAATGAAGAAGGAGAGATGTTTGATAGGTCTGCAAGGTTAACAGACATGATTCCTGGGCCTTATCCAAATGAAAAAGCTGCTAGAGCTTCAAATAATGGTGCGTATCCTCTTGATTTATCATTAATAATTAAAGCTAGGCATGATGGAGCAAATTATGTTTATTCCTTATTAACAGGCTATTCTACTCCTCCAAAAAATTTTGAACTAGGAGAAAACATGTATTATAACCCATATTTTGCAGCAGGTGGAAATCAATTAGCAATGACACCTCCTTTACATACTGCTGATCAAGTAGAATTTAATGATAATACGAAAGCTTCTATAGATCAAATGTCAAAGGATGTTGTGAATTTTTTACAATGGGTTGCAGAGCCTGAAATGGAAGATTCAAAATCGTTAGGTATTAAAGTTATAATCTTTTTACTAATTTTTACAGTATTATTCTATATTGCAAAAAAGAGAATATGGCAAAGAATTAAATAGGTATGAAATCTGGGATTAAAAATATATATTTTTTAATTAAACTGATATTAATTTTATTAAGCAGTAATATATATTCATATTTATTTTTATTATGTGTAAGGAAAGATTTATCAAAAAAAGCTAAATTAAAACAAAAAATAGGTGAAAAATTACTTAAGATTTTTCCTAAGTTAGGACCTGCTTTTATAAAATTAGGACAAGTTTTATCGACTAGGTCGGATATAATTGGGGAAGAAGTTGCAATTCAATTATCAAATTTGCAGGATAAATTGCCGTCTTTCTCAATTAATGAAGTTAAAAAAATATTTAAATCAGAATTTGGTTCAAGTACAGAGGAGTTATTTAAAATTTTTGATGTTAACAGTATAGCTGCTGCTTCTATTGCTCAAGTTCATAAAGCTGTCACTAAAGAAGGTGATGTTGTTGCTGTTAAGATTTTGAGACCTAAAATAAAGCAAAAATACATTAACAATTTACATTTTATTCAATTTATATCTTCAGTTATAAATATATTTTTAAGGAATGATAAAAGAATCAAAATCGATGAAGTGATTAATACACTAAAAAAGGCATCAGAAATAGAATTAGATTTAAGATTAGAAGGTGCGGCTGCAAATAAAATAAAGGAAAATTGTATAAGAGATTCTAACATATATATCCCTAAGGTATATTGGTCCTTGACATCTAAAAATGTATTAACTCTAGAATGGATAGACGGTATATCTATAGGAAGAAAGGAAGATTTAATTAAGGAGGATTTTAATTTAGATGAGCTTACAAAAAAACTAGCTATAATTTTTTTTAATCAAGCATGTAGGGATGGATTTTTTCATGCAGACATTCATCCAGGAAATATACTTATAATGAAAAATGGTGATATAGCCTTAGTTGATTTTGGCATAGTATGTTATTTAGATTATGAATTGAAGACTTTTGTTGCAGAAGTAGTATATGGATTTTTGAATAAGGAATATGAAAAAATAAAAAATTTACATTTTGATTCGGGTTTTGTGCCAAGTGACCAATCGGAATATCAATTTGAATTATCATGTAGGAGTATAGGAGAGCCAATTATTGGCAAATCATTAAAGGATATGTCTTTGGGAAAGTTGTTAAAGCACTTATTTGAAGTTAGTAGAAAATTTTCTGTCAAAATACATCCGGAATTATTATTATTACATAAAACAATTTTAACTATTGAAGGCACTGGATATGTTCTAAATCCAAAAATAAATATGTGGGATTTGGCTAGTCCTTGGATAAAGGATTGGGCAAAAAAGAATTTAGGAAAAAAAGGAACAATTCAAAAGATAAAATATAGACAAGAAAAATTTGTTAAAAGAATGAAGAATATTTTGTATGATTATAAAATCAACACTAATTCAAACACTAGTTTAAACAACAATCAAACAATTTTTAAATTAATAATAGCCATATTAATAATTAATACCCTTACAGTTTTAATAGTATTTTTATACAAATTTTTTATAAATTGATTATTGAGCTTGCAGTTATTTTGGTTTTGTGTAATATTTAAGGACTTTAAATTATAATACTAATTGGAGCATAAATGAGATTTTATGAATGCGCTTTCGTAATAAGGCAGGATTTACCAGCTCAAGATGTTCATAAACTTGCTGATAAATATCAAGGTTTAGTTGAAGAAATGAATGGTAAAGTTTTAAAGAAAGAATATTGGGGCTTAAGAAGTTTGGCATATGAAATTAAAAAGAATAAAAAAGGACATTATGTGTTTTTTGGCCTAAGTACTTCTTCTGATGTAATAAATAAAATTGAGAATGATTTTAAAGTTAGCGAAGATGTAATTAAATTTTTGACAATAAGAGTTGATAATATTGATGATAAACCTACATTAATGATGCAAACACCAAGTGAAACTAAAAATTAATATAGAAAATGGAAAATTTAATACCAAATACCCTATTATTTAATAGGACTTCATCAACATTTAAAAAACAAACCTGTCCACTTGAGAAGGTAGATGATAGTTTGATAAATTATAAAAATGTTGAACTTTTAAAGAATTATATTTCAGAAAAAGGAAAGATAGTGCCTTCTAGAATATCAAATATTTCGCCTAAAAAGCAAAGATTGCTTAGAAAATCTATACAAATCGCTAGGCATCTTGCTTTGTTACCATATACAGTTTTATAATTTTTTAGGATTTATTATGAAAGTATTGTTGTTAGAGAAAATAAAAAAACTTGGAGATATTGGGGATTTAATTACAGTAAAAGATGGGTATGCAAGAAATTATCTTCTTTCTAGGAATAAGGCCTTAAGATTTACTAAAGAGAATCAAGAGAAATTTCAAGTAGAAAGAGAGATTATAGAAAAAGCAAATGCTGAGAAGGAGAAAATAGCACAAAACAGTTTTAAAAAGATAGACGGAAAGATTATAACAATCATCAGACAGGCTGCAGACGATGGTAAATTATATGGTTCTGTAAGTAATAAAGATATTGCAAAAAATTTAGATGAAAAATTTCAAGTAAAAATTTCTGTAGAAGATATAGTATTAATTAATAAAATAAAAGAAATTGGTTTTCATAATTTTGTAGTTAATTTACATTCTGAAGTTGAGGCTAAATTAAAAATTATAGTTGCTAGATCTGAAGAAGAAGCTAAAAGTGCAATAAAAAATGAAAAAAGTGAAGTTAAGGTAAAAAAAGATAATTTAAATGAATTACAAGATAATAAATCTCAGAAGGGTGCTGAAGATAAGAAGGATAAAATTGAAGATGAGAAAAAAAATAAAGTATAAATAACATATGTATTAGTAAAAATGGCAAGAATAACTATTGAAGATTGTAATAAATTTGTAGAAAATAGATTTGAGTTAGTATTAGTTGCTGCACAAAGAGGAAAAGAATTAAATCATGGTGCGCAAATCAAGATTGATAATGTAAAAAAAGATAAAGAGGCTATTGTTGCATTAAGAGAAATTGCTGCAGGCGTTTTAGATATAGAAAATTTAAAAAGTTCTCTTGTGAAAAAAACATTTATTGATAATCAGGAAGACATCTTACTTAAAAAACAAGAAAATACTTTAGATGATATTAATCAGGAAATTTTAGATGAAATTGATTCTTTAAAAGATTCTTCTAATATAGAATCAGAAAACCAATTATTTCAAAACGAAGAAGATATAAAAGAATAGTGAAAAGTTATTTTCAATTGTATGTTTATTTATCGTATTTTAGTTTTTCTATAGTTACTTTAATTTTCTTTTTATATCCAATAATAAGACTATATATTACCCAAAGAATAAATGCTGAGCAAAAATAAGCTTTTCAAGCAAAGATTATTTATTATTATTATTACTATTTTTTTTGCATTTATTGGATTATTTATTATCTTATATATTTTTAACGAAAATATTGTTCTTTATAAAACTCCTTCAGTATTATTAAATAATAAATATGACAATAATAATTTAAACTATATTAGACTAGGGGGTATTGTAAAAAACGGTAGTGTTAAATATAAAGGGGAATATGTTATGTTTACAATTTATGATAATGATGGTGAGATAAAAACAATTTATAAGGGAGTCATTCCAAGTCTTTTTAAAGAAGGGCAAAATGTTATTGTATATGGAAAATTAAGTGATAATAATATGTTTGATGCTAAAGAATTATTAGCTAAGCATGATGAAAACTATAGGCCTTAAAATTCTGAAACTTTAAAAATAAACTTTATGAAAAGACTTATATATACATGTATTATAACTATAATAATCTCGTATATTTTTATAAGTTACCCTAAAATTGATATATTTATATCTAGTTTATTTTATTCAGAGAATAGTCATAAATTTTATTTAAAAAATAACTATATATTAAAGTTTATAAGTTACTTAGCATATTATTTAGCTTTTTTATTATTAGCTTATAGCTCTATAGTAATTCTATTAACTTTCATTAAAACTAAATCATATAGATTTATCAATTATAGACCACAGATCATAATATTATTAGTGTTTTTTATTGGTTCGGTGCTATTAGTACAGACCTTTTCAAAACATTATTTTGGTAGGGCTAGGCCTTATAAAATAATTGAATTTAATGGAAATAAAGAATTTACTGCTGCCTTCACTGTATCAAATCAATGTACTTTCAATTGTTCATTCGTATCTTTTCATACTTCTATAGGAGTTTTATTTTTAATATATTCTTTTTATCAAACAGGTAGTAAAAGAAAATTAATGATAATTTTTTCGTACTTATTAGTTGTGTTATTTGCATTGACTCGAGTAATGCAAGGTAAGCACTTTTTAAGTGATGTTGTGATTTCTACATGTTTTATGTTTATAATATATTATTTAATATTATTTATAGAGGGTAAATGTATTAAATTAGAAAGAAAAATATATAGCTAAAAATATTGAAATATTGATTACTTATTGTTAAAATATATAATATTGAATTAATTAAAACATGTCAGATCCAGACCCATACCCAAGACTTCTTCCGATAAAGTAATTGTAGATATATTAGTAAAATCACATAGTTGGAGTTCGGTTAATTTTAATATACATAAGCATTGTAATAAAATTATGGAAATGGTGATATCCAATGTTCTATGTGAATTAAACGACGATAATAAAGTTGAAGTATCGCTGTTGCTAGCTGATGATAAAATATTAAATGATTTAAATAAAGAATATCGAAACAAGGATAAAGCAACAAATGTTTTATCATTTCCTTTTCATAAAAATAGTTTAGAAGAGATTAAGATAAATTATAAAAAAAATAACCATTTATTTTTAGGTGATATTGCAATTAGTTTTGAGAGAATTATTTATGAAAGCTTAGAACAAGAAAAAGTCTTTTTAGAATATTTTTCCTATATTTTAATTCATGGTTTATTGCATTTACTTGGATATGATCATATTCAAGATAAGGATGCAGAAATTATGGAGGAATTAGAAATTAATATAATGAAGCAAATGGGTTTTAACCATAAGCACTCATCTTTGCAATTACCTAATGAGATTGTTTAATAATATATTTATTTTAATTATTTATATAAAAATAGAGTTTAAAAAGTGGGTTTGTATATCATAAGTATAAATATTATAATAAGTCCTAGAAATGCAGGCCATCCTAGTATGAACCAAATATAAAAGTATTTATAATATTCATCAGGTAGCTTTTGTAGATTCTTGTTTAATGCATGGTTAGCAATGTTTCTTATTTGTATTTGCAGCCAAACCACAGGTAACCAGCATAAACCAGCAATGATATATAGTATATAAGTAATACTTAGCCAGGTTTCAAATAGATCATAACCTTGGTGATATATAAGAAAGAGTCCTGATATTGGTTGAATAATTACTGCAGGAGTTGTAAAAATTAAATCGGCAATAACAGTTTTTTTAAAGGTATGAGCTATGATTTTAATATCATTTGATAAATGTGACCATAATGAAAATAATGAAATCCCAATTCCAGTACCAAATAATATAGTTGCGTTTACTATATGAATTAATTTCAAAATAGGATATAAATCGATCATTTATCACGTTCCACTGATAATAGAATTGATAATAATCAAATAATAGGAATATTTTTTATTATAGGACCTAATGGTTCAAGCCAAAGCTTTGGTAAAAAAATTGTTAAAATACAAGTGTATATACTTATAATAATAATTTGGCCTATATATATTATATGTGTTTTATATCTAAATAAAAGTGTAATACCAATTATTATATCTACGAAACATGAGCTATAAAAAACAATAGAAGATAAATAGTTGCTCCTCAAAATTTGTTTAATTATTATAATAGTTTGTTCATGCTGAAAAAATGGTAAAATGCCAGAATATAGCCAAAAAAAAGCTAATATGTACTTTGCTATTGATTTAAATAAGTAAAGTTTAGCATGCCATACTGATTGAATAGATGATGGGTAAATTTCAAGAGCAAAATCAAATTTTTTAGGTTTTATTTTTATATATCTAAAAAATTTATTTGATTTAGATATGTTATCAGTGCTTAACATTTTGAATGCAGTGCTATTTATAGTGGAAGCATTAAATAAATCTCCTAATTTACAAAAGAACTTTATTATAATTTTTGGTATAGATATTGTTTTTGTTGGTTTTAAAGTAAGCGCTAAAATAAGGGCATCTAGGCAAGAATAAAAATAAGTGGTAGAACAAAAGCCTAAAAAAATAGAGGCTAATGATGCTATTAGAAAAAAAGAAAAAAAGAATAAGTAATGAAAAATGGAAAGAGCTAGTAGAAGAATATAAAAAAAGTAATGTAAGTAAATATGAATTTTGTAAGCAAAAGAATGTGCCGAGAAGTACATTTTATAAATGGCACAGAATTCTTGTAG
>NZ_RXFM01000005.1 GCF_003953955.1 Candidatus Aquarickettsia rohweri
CTACCTGACTAAGCTTATCTATTGATTTGCGCATATCACATGCTTGATTATATATAAATATTTTGGTTCTTATACTTCCTATTAACATTCTAAAATTCCTACTATCGCTTTAATCTCTTCTATTTTGCATCCTTTATTAAACCCTATTCTTATCCCCTTTTTACTTTCTATTATCATCTCTGATTTTATTTCTTCACTTCTTTCTTCTTCGCATTCTTTCACTCTTATTGGTATAAATTTATTTTTTACTGTATTTCTTTTATTTTCTACAAGAATTCTGTGCCATTTATAAAATGTACTTCTCGGCACATTCTTTTGCTTACAAAATTCATATTTACTTACATTACTTTTTTTATATTCTTCTACTAGCTCTTTCCATTTTTCATTACTTATTCTTTTTTTCTTTTTTTCTAATAGCATCATTAGCCTCTATTTTTTTAGGCTTTTGTTCTACCACTTATTTTTATTCTTGCCTAGATGCCCTTATTTTAGCGCTTACAGCAGTAATATGTATGATGCTCATTTTTTAAAAATCTTAATAATTAAAGCCCATTGAATTAAAAGTATCTTCAAAATCCATTCTTCTTCTTGTAATTTTAAAATTTGTATCATCAATTAATACCTCTGAAGCATATGGCCTTAAATTATATAAGCTACTCATAGATGAACAGTAAGCACCTGCAGTAAGAATTGCCAAAACATTACCTTCTTCGGGTTTTGCAACTTGAGTATTGTTATTAATTATATCTGTAGATTCGCAAATATTACCAACCAACTGCACCTCTTCTTCTAGATCACCCATATTAGATAAATTTATTACATGATGATATGAAGAATATAATGCAGGTCTAATAATATGGTTAAAACCAGTATTTACACATACAATCTTTTTGTTACCTTGCAATCTTATATTTGTAATTTTAGTCAATAAAAAAGTAGATTCAGCTACTAAATATTTACCTGGCTCAAAAATAATTTTAATATTATTTTTTTGCAAATTTTGATATTTTTTATAATAGTTATCAACAACTAACGCAAACTCAGACAAATCAACTTCTTCATCTGATGGCTTATATCTAACACCAAAGCCACCACCTAGATCAATAAACCTTAAGTTTTCTATTTGATTACCTAGTTTAAACATAAAATCTACCATTGGAGCAAAATTCATTGTATTATATAAACCAGACCCCAAATGACAATGCAGACCAATAAGTTTTAAATTATTAAACTTTATTATATTTAAAGCTTCTTCCATTTGAGAATGGTAAATGCCAAATTTAGAATCCTCTCCTCCAGTTATTATTTGTTTAAATTCACCATCTCCAAATCCAGGATTAATTCTAATAGAAACCTCTGAGCCATTATATTTTTCAGCATAACATTGTAATTCAGAAATAGAACCTATATTTACCACTACATTATGCTTATTTGCGTAATCCAGTTCATAATTATCACAATTATTCCCAGTAAATAAGATTTGATTACCTTTAAATCCACATTTTTTTGCAAGATCTATTTCAAATGGAGAAATAGTTTCAACACCATCTATACCAGCATCTTTTAATAACCGAATAATCATAGGGTTAAAATTAGCTTTCAGTGCATAATAAAGTAAACAATTGTTATCAAAAGCTTTTCTAATATTTTTAACTTTTTTATTTAAAATTGATTTATCTGTTATAAAAACAGGTGTACCAACTTCAGTTATTATATTAGATATAAGTTTTTGATTTTTGACAAAATAGTCTATTATCAACATTCTTCCTTTTTTAAAAATTTTTTATGTAGACATTTTAAAATAAGATCTGTCTTACTTTCATCAATAATGATAGTAATATTATTACCAGAAGCACTTACACTGATTGTGTATATTTTAGTATCATTTTCCATACATACATTAAATATTCCAGCAAGAATTTTCTTATCATATGTAATTTCATTACCAATAAAACATAATTTTGCAACCTTATCTTTAGCTTTTACAAATGCAAAACTTTCTAATATTTTCAAAAGCTTTTTTGAGTAATCTTCTGTTTTAATAGAAAAAGTAAATGAAATTTCAGAAGTTGCACAAACATCAATAGGTATATTATGCTCTGCAACTATTTCTGTTACTCTTTTTACAAAACCAACTCCATTAATAATGCTTGTATTATCTAATGTTATAATTGTGTTGTTTAGACTTGCAACAATTCCTTTTGCGTAAGGAGCTTTTTTAGTAATTTTAGTCCCTTTAAACGATCTATCAAAAGTATTATAAACGTATACAGGTATGTTTTTTTCAACGGCTAGTGCTATTGTGTCTGGATGTATTACTTTAGCACCACTATAAGCCATTTCAGACATAACATTCATGTCTAAACTAGACCAAGAAAAAGCATCCTTAACAATTCTAGGGTCAGCTGTCATAATTCCATTGACATCTGTCCAAATTTCAATCTCACTTGCATTTAAAACCATAGCTAAGATTGATGCTGTATAATCACTACCGCCCCTGCCTAACAAAGTTATGTTACCATGAGTGTCTTTGCCAATAAATCCAGTTACTACAGGAACAATATTTTTGCTATAAATCTGCTTTAATATTTTCTTTGTAGATAAGTTAGTTGCCTGAAAATTAACCTTTGCCTTTAAATAATTATTATCCGTTTTTATAATTCTTTCTGATTCAATTCTTTGAGATTTAATATTTAACTTTTCAAGAGCTAAAACCATCAAAAGAGATGATAATTTTTCACCAAATGCACAAATTCTCGCAACAGTTTTATCTGTTAAATCACCTACTAAACTAGTACCATAACTTATAGCTTCAAGCTTATTTATTATTGGTTCAAATTTATGTTCCCATAAATTATCAACATACTCATCGTTTAATAGTAAATTTTTTAAAATCTGTTTGTGAATATTACAAATTTCTATTACCTTTGATTTAACTAATCTAGGTTTGCCATTTCTTGCAAATCTTATTATTTCTATTAATTTATCGGTAATACCAGCTACTGCTGAAACTGTAACAACAATATTATAATCCTTAATTTTACTTTTTACAATTTTTGCACACTCTATAATTGAGATAGCATTACCCATTGAAGTACCACCAAATTTAATAGATTTTAAATTCATAAACAATTATTGATTTTCAAAATAATATACATATCCGAAATAAAAATATAGTTCAAGTTTTTTCATTTAAAATAATAATGAATTGCTTCTAATATAGCTTTATTTAACTGTTTATTAAAAAAACCTTATAGATCAAAATAAATGAATGAAAGCAATATTTTGATTTTAAATATTAAAAAATAATTTTTATCATTTAATTACTATAAATGATATTCTTCCATTGCTTGACAAAAATAATTATAAAAAGATAGTCTAAATCTAAATTAAATGTTAGTGGGTACTGTAATGAATAATAAAAACATTAAATTTTTAAGTAATTTTAATATCTTAGCTTCTTTAATCACTATTTTTATCCAATTTTATATTTTAATATATAACAATATAGGATATCAAAGAACAATATTTTTACTATTATTTAGCCTACTTACAATCTTAGCTTTATTTGGACAAAAAAAATATTTCACACCATCTTTTTTATTTAGTTCTTTTCTTGCGATAGTTAGCTTAAGACTTGCCAATCTATCAAATTTAAATTTTATATTTTATCTATACTTATTCATTATCTGTATTCAATTTATTATTTTCATTTTATATTGCCAAGAAAAACTTAAAAACTTAAAAGATAAAACTCTCTTGAAAGAAAAAATTATGCTTTTTCAATTAGTATTTATAAGAATATATGTTGGATATGATCTAATACCACATTTTTGTGAAAAATTATTTGCAGGTAATGTTGTAAGAAATATTGATGTGTTAGTTTTTACATCTCTAGGAGTTACACAGCCACTTTTTTTGTTTATTTCGCTGGTATAGTTGAATTTTTAGGAAGTTTAGCTTTTAGTTGCGGAATCTTTCTAAGATTGAGCTCAGCTGGCTTAGCTTTATATTTACTAATAGCAACTTTCTTAGGACATCATTTTTCATTAGGTTTTATTTGGGCCAATAGAGGTGGTGGTTGGGAATTCCCAGTTCTTTGGTGTGTAATAATATTAAGTTTTACAGTTATAAAACCTATGTTATTTACAATTGATGAATATATTTTAAAAAATTTTAAACTACTAAAATTTTTAAAAAAAATAATAGAATTTTAATCTATCTTAGGCATCTAGATAAATATAGATCTTTTGCGACTATGCTATAATGTGGCGGGGATGACGAGGCTCGAACTCGCGACCTCCGGCGTGACAGGCCGGCGCTCTAACCAACTGAGCTACATCCCCATATTAATATGGAGAAAATGGTGGGCGATGACAGAGTCGAACTGCCGACCCCCTCGGTGTAAACGAGATGCTCTACCAGCTGAGCTAATCGCCCTACCAAAACACGATAAATCATAATTACTTATATATGATATAAAAATCAAGCAAAAATTATTAAAGTTTGGAATTTATCATATATTTTTAATAATAAATTAATTAAATTATTCATCGTTATATATCTTTTCAGCTCTTTCATGCTCTTCTTGAGCTCTAATACTTAATGTAGCAATAGGTCTTGCTTCAAGTCTTTTCAAACCTATTGGATCAAAACTTTTTACACAAAAGCCATAACTACCATTTTTAATTCTTAATAAAGCAGCATTAATTTTATCTATTAATTTTCTATAACGATCCCTTGTTCTTAATTCAAAATTTACATCAGATTCAATAGATGCCCTATCATTAGTGTCAGGCTCATTGAGTTTTTCACTTTTTAAGTGATCAATCGTTTCTTTAGACTCTTTTGTTAAAGATTGTTTCCAAGCTATAAGCTTCCTCCTAAAATACTCTAATTGATAATCATTCATATACTCTTCATTTTCTGAAGGTTTATACTTTTCAGGAAGTTCAACAATTTTTTCACTCATAATATTTTATCCTAATTTATTTTTTTTCATAATTTTTTATTAAAAACTCATTTAGCAATCTTACTCCAAAACCTGTAGCTCCTTTAGGAGATAAATCTCCTCCATCATCAAGCCAATTTACACCCGCAATATCAATATGAGCCCAATCACAATCATTTTTAACGAATCTTTTTAAAAATTGAGCAGCAGTTATACTTCCTGCTCCACCACGACCTACATTTCTAATATCAGCAATTTTTGAATTAATCAATTCATCGTAAAATTCATCTAATGGAAGCCTCCAAACTTTCTCTCCCACTTCCTCTCCAGCATCAAACAATTGTTTAGATAATTTATCATTATTAGAAAAAAGACCTGCACAATGATGGCCTAAAGCAACAACAATAGCACCAGTCAAAGTAGCTAAATCAATCATAACTTTAGGCTCAAACTTCTCTTGTGCATACCACATAATATCAGCTAACAATAATCTGCCCTCTGCATCGGTATTATCAACTTCAATAGTTTGTCCAGACATAGAAGTAATTACATCTCCTGGTCTTTGTGCATGTCCTGAAGGCATATTTTCAGCAAGCCCTATAACACCTATAGCATTTATTTTTGCCTTTCGCTCAGCTAGAGATTTAATTAATCCCGTTACTACGGCAGCACCACCCATATCATATTTCATCAATGTTATTGATGGACCCGATGGTTTTAAATTAATACCCCCTGTATCAAAAGTTACACCTTTACCAATAAAAGCTATTGGCCTATCTTTAGTTTTTGATGAATTTAAGCCATTCCACTCCATTACTACTGCATATGTTCCAGAGCAACTCCCTTGCCCCACTGCAAGAATAGCATTCATTCCTAATTTTTTTAGTTGATTTTTATCTAAAATCTTAACTTTAATTCCTAAATTTTCTAATTCTTTACACGCCAATACAAAATTTTCTGGATCCAATGCATTTCCAGGTTCTGAAACTAGATCTCTTACAAAATGAGTTGAGTCAATAATCTTTTCTCTTTCATTAAACTTTTTCTTAACATTTAAATTATCGGCATAAACATTAATATTTTGTAAATAAATCTTATTCTTTTCTTTTTTATCAACATAATATTTATCAAATGTATAATTTTTAAGTTTTATTCCTTCACAAATATTTAAAAGAAAAAAATCTTGTTGATTATTTAATTCATCATTGTCTATAAAAATTTCAGCAGTCTCAGCTTTTAAAGAATTCAGTTTATTGGCAATATTACCACCAAGTTTTTGAATTTTTACACTATCTAACTTTTCTACTTCACCTATTCCACAAAATAAAACTTTCTTTATTGAACCATCTATCTGAACAGGAGTAAAAAACATTTCATTATATTTACCACTAAAATTTTCAAAGGTTTTTAATACTTGAGTTATATTTTTAAAGTTTGACTCAAGAAATTTTGGTAATTTATTTTTATCAGACAAAAAAACAACAGATATTTGATCGTTTATGTGCCTAAGCTTGTTAAATGAAAATTCCATAATTCAACTTATTAATATTAATCTAGGTAACTTATATACCATATATTAAAACAAGATAAAATAATTAACTTTCCTATATAAAAATATTGAATATTGATTATGTATCAAAAATACCAATAGTTGCAATATAAATTTAAAAATTAAACATTTTACATTTTTATGAAATTTTCTATTATAAACATATTTAATTAATTATTTCATAACCTATTGTCAAAAACCTATTATAAGAACATATTTTTCGGTTATTCAAAAATTCTTTTTTTTACTTTTATAGGGTTTTTTTTAATTATATTTATTTTTGATATTTTAGAGATTTCTAGAATTACAACAAAATATTCACTAAAATTTACATTAGTTATAAGATTAGCTTTAATGAAGAATTACAGTAGTTTAAGCCAAACTATACCAATGATAATATTAATATCATCATTGTTGCATTATAATTCTAAAAATAAAAATAATGAATTAATAGCTGCAAAGAGCATTGGTATATCAAATTTTAATATTATCTTGCCTGTTATATCTGCTGTATTAATTTTTGGAATCATAAATATCACAATAATAAATCCTATTGGAACAATGTTATTAAAAAAGTATCAAAATTATGAAGCAAATAAATTTAAAAAAGAAAAAAGTTTAATTTCTATATCTAAATCAGGAATATGGTTAAAAAATAAATTTAATAATCAAAATTTAATAATTAATGCTTTAAGGGTTTCTCAAACATCAAATACTATGAATGATGTTAAAATTTTTTTTATAAATGAAGATGGTGAATTAGAAAAACAAATTTTTTCAAAGTTAATTGCTTTTAAAAGTCAAAGTATAATCATACAAAATGCAACGATCATAGATAAAAATTTTAAAATATTAAAAGAAAAAGAATTAATCTTACCCATAAAAATTTCTATATCACAAATATTAGAAAATTTTACTACCATAGATACAATATCATTTTTTGAATTATTAAATTTTATAAAAATAACAAAGGAATCAGGATTATCAATAAATAAATACTTATTATTTTTCTTAAAAGAGTTAATGTCTCCAATTTATATAGTCAGCATGTCATTAATAAGTTTTTTCTTTTCTAATCGAGTAAATAATAGAAAAAAATATAATTTAACTTTTCTATATGGACTAACCGTAGGCTTTATAATATATTTCTTAACAAACTTCATATATGCACTAGGATCATCTGGGAGCATTTCAGTGTTTCTTGCTGCATTTTTTCCTACAATTACTTCGAATATTATTGCATTATATCTAATTCTATATAAGAATAATCAAATCTAACATATAAATAATAAGGTGAGGAGGTTGCTTGACTATGCCTATTGATAACACAGAAATAATGAAGCAAAGAAGTAAAAATTTCAAACAATATGAAAGTTACATAAAAAGTTTTAATAGTTTTTTAAATAATTTTCCAATTTTCTCAATACCAAGATTTGCAAAATCAGCTTATAAAACATTTTCAAATTTACCTTCATGGAGCAAACCTATAGTAGGAACTATAGTAGGAGTTTTTATTGGGTTGCCAGCAGCATTAATTGGGATAACAACTATCGTTGCTGCAGAAGCAATTAAATTCTCACTTGCTTGTTTAACTAGACCATTTGGTATAAAAACCTTCTCATTTAGACCAATGACCTGGAGCCTCTATAAAGTAGCTCAAAACGCTTCTACTCCTGAAATGCAAAAACTCCTTTTAGAGAAAACAAATTTACTAGAAAAAATTGGCCAAAATAAAGAGACTGTTAAAGGTATCCTAAATGATTTAATTTTGACAGATCAAACCACTAAACAATTAGCAAATGCAACTCTTGATTTACTTGGTGATGAAGATTTTAGAGAGAAATTAAAAACAGAATTAGTAAATAATTATTTTAAATTCAATTTACATTCATTTGATAGAGAAGGTTTTATTACAAATTTTACTAAATATGAAAAAAGTCAAATTACTGATAAAATAAAGGATGAACTTGGATTAATAAAGCTTCTTCAGGCTAAATCAGACATTAGATTTGGAGACTCAAATTATAACTTAAAGAAAATACTAAAAACATTAGGTGAATCACCAAGTAAACAAGAAATCTCAAACACCTTAAAAACACAACTAGCAAAAGAATTACAAATTTTAGGACTTAGTACAGATTCAATTAATACACTATTACCAGACAGATTGAAACTATTATTAAAAGGCGCACAAGAAATAATTCAAAACCAATACAAATTAGTATTAGATAAAAAAATTAATGAAGTTAGCCAAAGGATAGGTGATGAAATAAGGCAAAAAGGATCAATTGATAATTTTGACCATTACATTGAAGATATATTAACAGAACATGCTGCGTATGTTGTTGACGTTCAAGAACCACTATATCAACAAAATTTTGTTGATGATTATATAAAATTTCATCAAGATAAAGGTTCAACAAAACTTGTGAATGAACTTAGAGAAGAGGCTATTGAAATCTCTTATGGATTAGCACCTGATTATATGAGGTTAACTCAAAATGTTTTAAGAGTTGTAGATTCCCTACCTGATCAAGATCATAATATTATAGAAACGGGAAGTCCAAATCTAAAAACTCTTTTAACAAAGCAACCAACACAAGTAATTACCTTTGCTAAAAGCATTATAGGAGATTCAGGTCCTTTGCGTGATATGTTAGATGGATTTGGAGTAACAGATGAAGTATTAGACTTAGCACCATTAGTATTGAGTAAAGATGATGGTATAGCTAAAGTAGCTAATTTAACAGAATCAATTAGAAGTAAATTTATTTTTGACTGGACTGAAGATATATTAAATTTTTTAAACTCAAATCCTGAACTTCAACAAAAATTTATAGATAACCCTGAGATGGCAAGCAATTTAACTAAAGGCATAGTTAATAGTATAACATTTTTAAAAAATTTATGTCAGGATTTAGGTGCGACCAATCCAGTACTTGATATTATTTCAATACTTGTTAAAACCCCTGAAGATACACAAAAACTACTAGAACATCTAAACAGGGGAGAATATATAGAATTAACTCAAAAATTTATAGAAATAGCCAGCTCAAACGAAGAATTAAGAAATTATTTAACAACAAATAAAGAAGTTTATAAAAATTTAATAACATCCCTCTTTAAAGAAATTGACCTTATAAGAAATATTCAAACTAATAATGGAATTACTGATGCAGAATTAGGAGAAATTTTAGATTCAGGACTTGGTGTTTTAGACAATCCAGCTAAATTTACAGAACTTATGGAAGTAACTAAGCAAATTTTTGATATTGCAAATCAATATATGACAGAAAATAATATAAACAAATTTGCAGATTTAACAAAAAATGATTACATAAAATTAACAAAACTTATATTACAAAATGATAGATTACTTACTTTATTAGAAAACAATACGGAGGAAGTAGGTAAATTTGCAAAATTATTAACCGAAAAAATTCCTGCACTTAGAGCTATGAAAACTCAGTATTTAGGAGAAGTAGCTGTAGATACATTCGTTACTAATTTAATTGAATCAGGCATTTTAAGAAATAAAGATAATATAAGTGTTATGTTAGATAGATACTCAGGCAATGGTTATAAAGCTGTAGATATATTTAGCTATATTTACAGGGGCTCTTCAACATTGAAAAACTTATTATCTATAGCTCCTATTAGCGAATATTTTTCCTCTGCATCTATCAATCAAACATTATCTGATTCTATTAAAAATATAATAAATTCTAATACAACCAAAAATTCATTAACTGAGTTATTAACAAGCAGTAATGACACTACAATACAAAATTTAGGTGCCACAAAAAAATTAGATGGAATTGAATTAGATGAAATTGACTTTGCAAAAGCAAAAAAAATTCATGGATTTAGCTTCACATCATCACAGTTGTCTATAGCAAATTTTCAAAGAACAGAAATTAAATCAACATCTTTTGCAAACTCAATGTTTAAATATGGAGTAAATTTTGAAGATGCTAATTTACAAGATGTAGACTTTAGTAATTCAGCTTTCAGCACTTATAATTTGGAAAAATTATATCTTCCTGCCCGTTATAATGCTAAAGGAATAACCAGACCTGAGTATATAATAAGTTTTAAAAATTCAACATTAACAAATGTAAATTTTAGTGATATCGACCTTGTTAAAAAGTATGGTGTTAGAGATGAGATCAAAATAGACTTTGAAGGAGCTACAATTGACCCTTCTACGTTTTATTCATTAATTGCTGCAATTAGAAAAAATCCTGAACTTAAAGATAAAATCAACTTAGTGGGGGCTAAAATTATAGGTGATTTAAGTGAAAGAGATTTATCAAATCTAGATTTAGAAGGGATTGATCTTTCTGGTATCGCAAGCTTACAAGGTACAATAATTAAAAATACTAATTTAAAAGGTACAAACATTAATCCGGAATTATTAAAAAAAACTATGCAACTTGAAAGTATAGAAACAGACTTTACATTAGCTAAATTAAATGAAATTGAAGAAGCACAACAAGAAAATAGAAAATCAATTATTACTAAAAAAATATCTAAAATTATTGTCAACAACTAATTAATGATGGCAAATTAGTTGTTAAAGATTATATTCAAATTAACTTATTTATTGAAAAACTTAACACTAAATTATCAACAGAAATAAATTCTTTAGAAGAGAGTGAAAAGCAATTTTTATACGGTCTTTTTGAGGAAAATTACGCTAATTTAGATCAATTTGCAATAAATCCAAATACTGTTAAACATTATTCAGATTTAACTCAAAATCCACTAGCAATATTAAATATTCTTTATACTAGTGCTTTTACTGATAATGAATTATCAGATTTAAATTTAGCAAAAGCTATAAAATATGAAAATATGAAAAACTTAATAGCCGATGAAGTTGGAAAAGAATTATTTGGAGAAGGTCAAAATAGAGGTAAAGATTTCTTGATAATAAGGGATCATATAGCAAGTGTTTTTGACAGATTATCAGATGAAGAAAAAGAAAATTTATATGCACAAATTTGTACCATTGATGACAGCATTAAGCTAAATCAAAGTGAAGAGTGTAAACTATTAATTCAATCCTTAAAAAGTCAATACTACGATATAACAAAATATACAACAGCTGGAAAAGTAGTCACTAGTGGTATATACATACCAACCACGGGCTCATTAAATGAATTTGTACAATCCGATGCAAATAAAATGAAGTCCATTTCCGATTTAGAAAAAATATCTGATTTATCTAATGCTGTTGGCCAAAAACTAGGAGAAAAATTATTTGGACCAGATATGTCTTCTTCAAGAAAAAAAGATACTCAAAAAATTATTAATTACCTTAACAATCATGTTTTTCCTAGTGTATTGTGCAGTTTATCTGAAGATGAAAGAGCAGTTTTTTTAGATAAAACAACAAACCATCTTGAAGAATTTGCCGAAGTATTAGTTGGTAAATTTAATAAAACCACAACATTAGGATATAAAACAGTAGATATAAATAGCTTATCGCAACTTTTTTATAATGCTTCTTCTCATACTATGGTTGGTTCGGTTAGTGGTGGATTACAACTAAATTCTACAACTTTATCTACTCAAGAATTTTTTGATTCTGTTACAGAATGCATAAAGAGTAAATGTAATACTCAATCAGTAAAAATAGAAAACCTTGCACAACAAATAGGCACA
This sequence comes from Candidatus Aquarickettsia rohweri, assembly GCF_003953955.1. Taxonomy (GTDB): domain Bacteria; phylum Pseudomonadota; class Alphaproteobacteria; order Rickettsiales; family Midichloriaceae; genus Aquirickettsia; species Aquirickettsia rohweri. Next base: position 12,171 of record NZ_RXFM01000005.1, read on the forward strand.
AAACTAGGAGAAAAACTATTTGGACCAGATATGTCAACTTCAAGAGAACATGATACTCAAAAAATTATTAATACTCTTAGAGATTCAGTAATTCCAGAATTAAGTGAAACCGAAAAAACTAAATTATCAAGCTCTCAAAATTTAGATACATTAATTGGAAATTATAAACAAACTAGTATTCTTGGATATTGGAGTTCTGGAACTCGTCCAGAAAGTTTATCACAACTTTTTTATGACAATTCTTCAAGCACTAAAATGGGTTATGCAACTGGTGGTATAAAAATAGACGACACTATATTAACTTCTAGGGCTTTTTTAGATAAAGTAAAGACTCATATGAGAACATCATTAGCTAATGGACGTCAAATTTAGAAGAATTTTAACTTATAATTAAATAATAAATATATAACCTTGAAATAAATAATAGTTAACCAACATTTAACGGGTATATAATGTTTACTTAAAAAGTTTTACATGTTACCAATATTATATGTACTAATTTGATTTTGAGGTAAGAATGAATAAAAGTGAGTTTATAAATATACTATCTAAGAAATTAGGATGTTCTAAAGTATATGCTTCTAAAGTTGTAGACGCAGTTTTTGGATGTGTAGGAGATGCTTTGCAAGAAGAAGATATTTTAAGATTTGTTGGCTTTGGGACTTTTAAAATTCAAAGGCTTCCTAAAAGGAAGGTTAAAACTCCAAGAAGTGGAGAAATTGTAACAGTACCAGCTAAAAAATATGTAAGATTCTCACCAGGTGAGTTATTAAAAAATAAAGTAAATCACTAATTATTAATATAAAAGGAACACAACCTGTATAAAGTCTAGATATGATTATATATATTGAAGTACTTTATACTGGTTTTATTAGCATTATATTTATCGCCTTATGATAAAAATATTAGCTAATTTAGCTACTCATTAAATAATCAGATTTTTTAAAAAATTAGTTGTAAAAACATTTCTTTTACTATTATTATTCAAATGTAAAAGGATTATAACTATAATAATGGGAATAAAAATGACTAATAACATAGAGGTGTATAATCCTTTTACAATCCTTATCATACAAGCAAACAAGGCAGTAACAATTTTGTTACATGCGCACTATAACAAAAAATAATATAAAAGTCTTTTAAAATTTTTGTTTTTTTATAAAATATTATAAATTTCTTTACTTTTGATCTTAACTTATGTTGAAAAAAATTATTTTTTTTATATTTTTTATAATTTTACAATTACAACATAAAGTCATAGCAAATGAATCAAAAGAGTTAAATTTAGATATAAAAAACATTATATATAACGGTCATGAATTAAAATTTGATATATTGTTAAATATAAAAAATGGGTGGAATCTTTATAGTAATAAAGATTCAGATTTTGGAATCCCATTAAACTTAAAGTTATTTAAAAACAAATTACATGAATTAACTAGCAATATTGAATATCCACCTTCAATAAGTGAAATAAAAATAATAAATGGAAAAAAATTTATTAGTAACTTTTATAAAAATCATACTTTAATAAAAGTAAGCACTTATATTGATAATGCAGATGATTTAAATAAACTTTATCTCAAAATTAAATATTCTCTATGCAATAGCACATGTATTTATAAAACAGAAATTTTTCATCTTAAAGATTATTTCTCAACTAATTTTGGCTATACAAATAATACAACAAACTTTCAGCAAATTTTATTTTATATTGTCATTTCTTTAATTGGAGGCTTGATTTTAAATTTTATGCCCTGTGTTATCTCAATCATGAGTTTAAAAATAATAAGTTTTGTAAAACTAAGAAGCACCTCAAATCACAAAGTTAAAATTAATATTATTTATTATATTTTTGGCATAATAAGCTTTTTTATATTTTTGGCAATTATAACAATAATATTAAAACATATAGGATTAACAATAGGATGGGGAATACATTTTCAAAATCCTTATTTTATAATGTTACTCATATTAATTTTACTTATCATGGCTAGCAATTTATGTGGTGATTTTGAATTTCAATTATCTCATAAATTTTTAACAAAAATCTCTAATTTAAAAATTAATAAAGAACTATTCTCTAATTATTTCAATGGATTATTTATAGCAGTGTTATCAACATCATGCACAGCTCCATTTCTTTCTACTGCAGTAACATACTCACTAACTCAAAATAATATTCATATACTAATAAATTATTTTTTTATAGCAATTGGCATGTCCACCCCCTATATATTAATATTAATATCTCCTAATTTATTAAAATTCATCCCTAAACCTGGAAAATGGTTATCAAAATTCAAGAAATTTTTAGCAATTATTTTTATCTTAAATGTAGTATGGCTTTTATATGTATTAAATAACCAGATCAATTTTACTTCATTAATTCTATTTATAGGGTTTCTCATTATTCTAAAAAAAGTTTCAATGTCTTTATTAAATTCTATGAATAAATTTAATAGTAAATTACTCATAGTAACATTAACTATTGCCAGTTTTGTATTTTTTGTAAATTTTATAGTCAATTATGATAAAACCATTAAAAATAATGAACTACTAATTAAAGATAAATGGAATGATTTTAATTATGAATTAATAAGAACTGAAGTTGCTAATAACAATATCGTTTTTGTGCAAATAACTGCAGATTGGTGCGCTACATGTAAGATTAACGAATTATTAGTTTTAGACAATACATATATTTATAAAATATTCAAAAATAATAAAGTCAAACTTTTTAAAGCTGATTATACTTTAAAAAACGATCATATCTATCAATATTTAAAAGATCATAATAGATATGGTATACCAATGTATATCATGTATGGCCCTAATAATAAAAAAGGATTAATATTAAGTGAGATACTTACATTTAATAAAATATGCACTGCCATTAACGCTGTTAAATAGATATAAATTTTATTACTCAAAATTATGAATTATATTTTTTCAAATTTTTCAATACATAATAATGGTATAGTATCTAAAAATTTTTTAAACCTTGGAGTAAAATCTTTCCATAGTGCCATTGATTGGGTTAAATATATGCCATATGGTCGAAATAATGATAGGACTAACTATCTTAGTATATTTTCAGAATATAGAGGGACTTGTTCAACAAAACATGCCTTATTAAATGCTTTAGCTCTTGAAAACAATCAAAATATAATACTTAAAATGGTTATTTGCAAGATAGATAAATATTCAAATAAATCTATAAAAAGCCTTTTAGAATATCTGAAAATAGAATATTTTCCAGAAGCCCATTGTATTATTAGTAATGATAAAGATTATCTAGATATTACATTTCCAGGACATTTAAAAAACCCAAAAGCAGAGTAAACGCTAAAATATCCCCATCTTGACAAGTATTATCCGCCTTTCTTTGGGTTTCTTAAGTTTTTTGATAAATAAGCAGTTAGCTGAGGAGAATTTACCCAAAGTAAAATCAGAAATTGTAAATAAAAACCCTGTATCTGATAAAAGTGCTGATATATTAAACTGTTCTCAGAACAACTTGGCAAGATTTGATGATGGGGAATTATAGAGAGAAAAGTTTTGAGTTTGAAATGGAAGGAACACTGTAATTTTTTTGTATAAATGCGTAGTTATATTTTAGTTAGACCTGGTATTTGCAGAGTTAACAATTATATGATTTATTTGAAGTATTAGTTAGCATGAGGCATAAAAGCACTGCTAGAATGCAAGTATTGGTTTTAACTATAATTCACATGGTACTTACTGTAGATGTTATAAAAAAGATGGCTTAGTTTAAACACATTTCTGGAACAAAATCTTGTGCTAGATATTCATTGCCCTTCAATTCTTCAGATGGGTTAAGCATAAAATCTTTAATAGCATAATCAGTATTATTAAAATTAAACATGCTTAGTTCTTCTTTCAATATATATAAAGCTAGTTCTGGGTGAGGACCAGCTACAACATTTGATATAGTAGTTAATATGGATATATTAAATTCTTCTTTTAAGGAAAATAATTCGGATATAGGCACTACATCTTTTGAATGGATAAAGTCCTTTATAGATTGCTCAAATTTTATAGGTTCACGCAATTTAACAGAAAAATACATATAACTACATAATAAATCTACTTTTTCTGGAACATTATAGAATTTTGGAGCTATAAAATTAGAAATAATTTGATCTAAAATTTCATCATAGAAATATATTGTATGCCCATTTGAGTCAATGAATTTACATTGATATTGAGGGTTAAAGTTTAAATTTTTACAAGTATTTGATAAACTATAAGCATCAGGTAAATTAGAAGACAATAAAAATTCAGATTTGTTTGAAAGTAAAATTTTTAATTTAAATGTTAAATATAAAAATTTAATTGCTACTGGATTGAATAACCAAAATTCATCATTATCAATCGTATTAAAATTAATTTTATATATTCTTGTTCAGCTTTTTCATTGTCATTAAGTGTGAAGTCATACATTATAACTAATTCAGTATTGGTATATTCTGGCTGATACGAACGTATTTTCTCTATAATTTGTAATGCTTCTTCTAAAGGTCTTTTTACAAGAGATGGATGATGGTGTATCATTCGCCATTTATTATCTAAGGCTTGAATTAATATATCTAAATAGTTATAAGTGGAGCTACAATTTATGACGAAGTCATATAATTTCAATCCAGTATCTATATTTTTAGCCCTATGTATTAATAAATTTGCTGCAATAATAGAGGTGTAAATATTATTTTCTTCCTTAATTATTCTTCTTGAGTTTTCAATCGCTAAATAATCATTACCTTCGAACGATGTTTCATAAATTACATCATTTCTTGAAATATTAAAATGAGACATAATTTGTTATTGTTTGACTACACAAGCGGCAACTATAACTATAATTTTAATTTAGTCAACAAAGATCCCTAAAATTTGCTTCTCCGTTACTAAAGTGCAAATTATTAGTGAAAAATCCGCCATCTATACATTCTTTCTCATTATGATATATCATTAAAATTGTAGATTCAGGGCAAAAATCCTTAATCTCATCTGTAACTATTGATTTGGAATCAGGGTCCAAAGGTCCTAAGATTTCATCTAATAATAGTACATCAGGGCATTTATCTTTTAAGAATATTTGTCTAATTAGCTCAACCTTGACTTTTTCACCCCCTGAAAGTTTTTCATACCAATTATCTTGCTTAGTGTCTAATATGTTTTCCAGATTGTTTTTTTTATCTTCATCCTCATATAATAATTTAAGCTTTTTAGCATATGTTAAAATTTTATGTTTAAGTTCACTGATTTTTGTTTCTGTTAGTTGAGAAAATTAAAATGTAGTAACTTTAGTAAGCCACTGAAAAGGGGTAATAAATAGTGGGCAATAAGGTTTTTGATTAACTAGGGCCAAGTTTTGAGAAGAAGTTTGTATTTCACCATTAACTTCACTGAAACCAGAAAGATGATGATTACTACCATCTGAAGTAAGTAATTCAAAAAAAGATGATTTGCCACTACCATTTCCACCTGTTACAGCATGCACATATCCTTTTTCAAACTTTAAATCTTTCATTGTAATAGCCATTTTATTATTTTCATCACCTCTAGTAAAAGAAAGGGACTTAACATGTAAGGGCATTCCTTCACTGTCTACAGTTTTGCTAATATTTAGAGGAATAATTGAACTTTGCTCAATTTTAGAAGTTAAATTAAAAAGAATTTGAGTATCACTTGATAATTTATCTAATTTAGATTTTTCAGAATATCTAAATGATCCAACTCCAAGCAATTGATTCATTCCATCCGTATAAAGAAGTGTTTCTTCAGGTTTAATCACACCTTTTGCAACTAAATATACCACCGCAATCTGAGCACATGATCTACTTAGTGAGTATACATAATTTTTATTAAAATATTGTAAGTTACTATTAATATCCTCAAATATATGCAATTGTGTTTGGATATCTCTTTGTTCTTCAAAGATATTAACCCATGTTTCATTCCTCATTTCGCTTATAGAAGAATCTTGCTTAATTTTTATTCCATTTGCAACATCATGTTGAGTAACTTTGTCTTTTTTTGCTTTAACTAAATCTAATTCTTTTGTAAGTCTTATAATATTATTACTTAGATAATCATTCACTGCTGCACTAGAATAATCCAAAATATATAATGCACCGAGAGCAGGAAAAAATATTTTAGGGTAATTTGCAACTGCAGTAAATCCTATGAATAAGTCTGGCAAGCTATTTGATATATCAAATAAAAAAGAATTAATAGTCTTAAAAGTTTCAACTATTTTTTCATCAAATTGAACAATGTTAAGTTCCGAATCACGAAGAGTTAATAAACCATGATTTGCAGTATAATTTAAAAATTTTAAGGAATAATCTTTTGCTACCTCATCAACTTCTTTGGATTTTAAAACTAGCAATGAAATAAATAAAATAGCCGTGGGAATTAATGAAAATGCTATATACTTTCCAGATAACTTAACAAACTCTTGGTAAGTAATGCCATTAACTTTTAAAATATTATGAGCTAGTCTTGCACCATCTACTGAATTCAAGTTATGTAATAAGCCTATAGCAAATCCTGATTGTATAGTATTATGTGCTAATTTACTAATATCTTTATGAATATCTGTTTCATTACTGAATTTTTTAAACATTTGGTATTCAGCAGCAGTTTCATTGATAGGAAGAACACTGTTTAAAACATAATAACTTTTATTTTCTAAATTTGCTACTTGATAAGCTATTGTAGCAGCTTAGGAACTGATATAGAAAATTTAGTTAAATGATTAGTAACACCAACTTGACCTAACAACCTATATGTTATCAATCCTGAACCAGAGGTTACACCAACATCTAATGCATGATCTGCCAATTGAAAGTAATTAACTTCATTTTTGTGTAGGTATTCAAAACCTGTATATGATAATGCAAAAGTTGCAGTGCTTGCTATAAGTTACGTGAGAATTAGCATAATGAGCAGGAGAGTAATAATAACTGAGTAAAGCAATATCTGAGGAATAAACTAAATTATCATTATCAATAACATCTTGATCTTTTAAAAAATAATTAAACCATTGCAGAAATGTAATAGATATCGCTCTTGCGAATTTTGCTAAATGATGTTCCCCCTCTCTTTTTACTGATAAAGTTGATAAAAAGGTTATTGCTGAAGATCTTAGAAGTTTATTATTAAAACAATAGTTAATTGTTGAAGCAACTGGTGTGTAAATATTATTAAAAACTTCCATAATATTTTGTAGCATATTATCCCCCATATATATTAAAAATAAACTATGACATGTCTTGATCTTTTATCAAGTTTCAAATTATTCTTGATTATATAAATCTTCAGCCTCTTTTAAACTTTCATTGTATTCATTTTGTAAAAGATCGAATATAGAATTATTGTTATTTGTTTCATCATCAGGATCTATATCATCGAACTTTTTAATATTTAGATGGCTAGAATCAACTGCTGACTCTGTATATGCATTTTTGAAATTTTCTAAAATATATTTTTTATCTTGGGTAAAGTCTTTTTCATCAACTACATCTCCAGTTTCTTGGTCAATAAAATTTTGTGCAATTGACTCAGGAATTTCAAAGTTTCTATTAGGAATAAATTTTAATTTTTGAAAAAAATCAACAAAAATTGGTAATGGAATATTTGATCCAGCTGCATATTTGCCCATATCTTTAGGTATGTCATAGCCAACAAAGACACCAACAGTTATATCTGGTGTCATACCTATAAACCATGTATCTAAACTGTTATTAGTAGTGCCAGTTTTGCCTGCAACAGTCATATTGAGTGCATTTGCTCTTCTTGCAGATCCTCGCTTAACTACTCCTTCTAACAATGATAAAATTTGATAATTAGTGGCGTCATCAGTTACTTTTTTACCTAAAAATCCAAGAGTAGGTGATGATTTTTCATCTTTAAAATACAAATCTTGGTTAATTTTATAATATAAATCCTTAGGTGAATATAATAACTTACCATGCCTATCATACACACTATCAATAAGTTTTGGTTGCTTCATATTACCATTATTAGCTATGCTTGCGTAAGCATTAGTGATTTTTAGAAGAGTAGTTTCATATGAACCAATAGCCATTGAATAATTTGGTTTTATATTGGAATTATAAATTAAGTATCTTTTTGCTACTTCTGCTAATCGATCTAAACCAATTCCAAGTAATAATCTTAATGTAGATAGGTTGCGTGATTTTTCAAATGATGTTCTAAGTGTAATTAATCCGTAATATTTATTACCGTAATTTTTTGGTTTCCAAATTGGTAAGCCATGCCCTAAATCTATTTCAAGAGGTTCATCTAAAACTAATGTATTTGGTGATATACCTTGCTCGAATGCGGCTAAATAAACAAATGTTTTAAATGCAGATCCTGGTTGTCTTTTAGCTTGTATAACTCTATTAAATTTACTTTGTTTATAATCATACCCACCAACTAAAGCTAGTATTTTTCCTGAAATATTTTCAATTACTACAATTGCTCCGTTAATTTCAGGTATTTGTTCTAGTTTATATATATTATTATGTTTATTCAGTAATATAACATCTCCTAGTTTAAAATTTTGTTTAAGCTGCTTTGGTAAACTGTATCGGCTATTTAAAATCCAATCAAAAGAAGATTTTGTTAATGTTATTTCATTTTTATCTTGTAAAACAACGTTTATATTTTCATTATTTACTTTAACTACAACTCCTAAGATATAACTATCATGATAACTATTTTCATATATACTTTTTAAGTCATTAATATAATTGTTATTTAGATCAGTTATAGCAAAAGCACCTCTATAGCCTTGCTTTTTATCAAATTTCTTTAATCCTGCTCTTAGAGCTTGTTGTGCAGCATTTTGTAAATTTAAATTTATATTTGTATTAACTATAAATGCATTTGAGTATAGCTCATTTTCTCCAAATAATTCTATTAGTTCTGATCTAACAGCGCTTGTATAAAAATTTTCAAATTGGTTGTTTCTTATTGGTGAATAACTTAATTTAATATCTGAATTGATTGCTGCAACTCTTTCATTGAAAGTTATAAATCCCTCTTCTTCCATTCTCTGTATAGCCCAATTCCTTCTTTCTAGAGCTCTGTTATAATTTTTATACGGATTAAGGGTAGATGGTGCTTTTGGTAATGAAGCAAGTAGTGCTGCTTCTTGAATATTAATTTCAGTTAATTTTTTTCCAAAATAATTTTGAGCTGCCACATAAATTCCATAAGAGTGGTGTCCTAGGTATATTTGATTTAAATATATTTCTAATATTTTTTCTTTTGAAAAAGCCTTACTAACTCTATATGCTAAGACTGCTTCTTTTAATTTTCTTGTTAAACTTCTTTCGCTAGTTAAGAAAAATCCTTTTACAACTTGTTGAGTTATAGTTGATCCTCCTACTAATCTTTTATTTGTACCTATATTCAAAATATTTTGAAGTGAGGCGCGTATTATGCTTGTGATATCAATACCCTGATGTTCAAAAAAATTTTTATCTTCTACAGCAATAAAAGCATCCAATATTACTTTAGGAATATCTTTATATTTTACGTAAATTCTTTTTTCTAAAGAATATTCGTCTAAAATTTTACCATTTGGGGAGTATAATCTAGTAATTCCTGATGGTAAATAATTAGAAAGTTCTTCATAATTTGGTATGTCATAAAAAAAACTAGACAAAAATATTAAACATAAAAACACTAAGCCTATTGTAAATGCTGATATGATAGATAATAAAATAAAAAATTTTTTAGCTAGTTTTTTCATCTAGAATAATTAGTAATTAGATTTTGTTTTTAACATTTATAATTTTTTTATAAAGAAAAATTTTATACAAATCATAAAAAACAAGGATTGACTTTTTATTTTTATACTTTTAGCGCATCCTAATGAGTAGTGGGAAGGTTTGCTTGATGATAAGGATGCGCTAAATGTATAGTCACCCAATCAACTACTTTATAGTTTAACTGATATCATAACAAAATATAATATGCAACCATTAGTTTTTTATTTCTACTTTAAGACGAGCCAGCATGATTTAATAAAAATATTTATATTTACTTCATTTTACCAAACCAGTATAATTTAGCAAAATTTAATTAAAGTTTATCTTATATGTTTTCTTCACTGGTAGAGAGTTTTACTAAAGTTCTTAACAATATTAAACGCAAAGGTTCTATATCAGCAAATGATTTAGAATCAGCTTTGCGTGAAATTAGAATATCTATGTTAGAGGCTGATGTTGCACTTAGCGTTACTAAGGAATTTATACAGAATGTGAAAGAAAAAGCTTTGGGAGAAGAAGTTGTAAATAGCATAACTCCTGGGCAGTTGATAGTTAAAATAGTTCATGACGAGCTAAAGAATATTCTTGGTGATAATGAACAAGAATTGAATTTAAATGCAACTCCTCCTATAGTTATTATGCTTGTTGGTCTTCAAGGTGTAGGTAAAACTACTACGGCAGCTAAACTTGCTGTATTTTTAAGAAAAAAATATAAGAAAAAACCACTTTTAGCTTCATTAGACACTTATAGACCTGCTGCTCAAGAGCAATTAGAAACTTTAGGTAAACAAGTTTCAATTGAAACATTACCAATAATAACTGGACAAATGCCAATTGATATAGCAAAGAGGTCAATAGAGGTTGGTAAATCAAATTTATTTGAAGTAATTATCTTAGATACTGCTGGAAGATTGCATTCAGATGAAAAATTGATTGAAGAAATTAAATCTATAAAAAAATTTATTAAGCCAGTTGAGATTTTATTGGTAGCTGATTCTATGTCAGGTCAAGATGCAGTTAATAGTGCCAAACATTTTCATGATGCAATAAATTTATCAGGGGTAATTCTTACTAGAATTGATGGAGATTCAAGAGGTGGCGCTGCTTTAAGCATTAAGTATATTACTGGTTGTCCGATAAAGTTTATAGGCCATGGTGAAAAAATATCAGATTTAGAAAGATTTTATCCTGATAGAATAGCTTCTAGAATATTGGATATGGGTGATGTTGTTACCTTAGTTGAAAAAGCTATTGATACTGTTAGTGAAGAGGAGGCTGAAAATTTAGCTAAAAAAATGCAGAAAGGCAATTTTGATATGGAAGATTTAAGAAAACAGCTGAAAAATTTAAAGAAGATGGGAGGATTTTCTTCAGTATTGGGTATGTTGCCTGGTTTAAAGGGAATAAAACAAGCACTCAATTCTGAAAAATTTGATAAAAGTGCTATCACTAAACAAGAAGCGATTATTGATTCAATGACTAAAAAAGAAAAAAGTTTTCCAAAGATTATGAATGCTTCAAGAAAAAATCGAGTAGCTAAGGGTGCAGGTGTTACGGTTCAGGATATTAATAAGTTATTGAAACAATTTCTAGAGATGCAAAAAATGATGAAAAAGGTAGGTAATTTTGATGAAAAGAATTTAAGAAGGTTTGGAAATATGTTAGATAATAAGTATAAAAATAAATTTTTATGAAAAATATTAAAAATAATCTTAAATTAAAAGAATTGGCTGAAGCGTTAAGAAAAAACCTAAAAAGAAGAAAAATGAATAATAAGAAAACTATTAGTGAAAAAAATTTGGTTCCTAAATTTAAAAAATTTATTTTAATAATAATTTTATCAACTGGATTAATATCATGCGGTAAAAAAGTTGAAAGAGTTGGTTATTTTTTAAGTAATGATAAGCTGAGTACAATAAAAGTAAATGAAACTTCAGAAGATAATCTTTTAACAGTTCTTGGAGAGCCAACTACAAAATCTAGCTTTGGGCCAAAAATTTATTACTATATGGAGCGACAATATGAGCAAATTGGGTTTTTTACTCCTAGGTTAACACAACAAAAAATAGTAGCGATAGAGTTTAATCAAGGAAATTATGTTAAAAAAATAACAACATATAATAAAGATGATGCAAATTTATTAAAATACGATTCAAATCAGGTTATGATACAAGGTAATAAAATAGGTGTTTTAGAGCAATTTGTTGGTAATATTGGTAAATTTAATTCTAAAGCAGAGATGGCAAAGAAGTAAATTTTCACTAGTAATGATTATAATTTTAAGTAAGAGTAAATATTTGGAAGATGCTCTAAAGAATTTGAAAATATATAGAGATATAAAAATTAATACAGTAAATGATTTTGAGAATTTAGATTGCTATAATGCAGTTTATATAATTGATGAAAGAAATCATTTAAAAGAAAAATATAAGATATGCATTACATTATCTAAAAAGCTAAATACAGATCTAAAAAAGCCATTCCATATTTCTAGCTTAAATGCTCTTTTAGTTAAAAAGCTAAGAGAACTTGATAATTTTTTATTTCATAATAAATTTGCATTTTTTTATAATAAAAGATTATTAATTAATTTTAATGATAAAAAAATTAATTTAACAGAAAAAGAAGCTAATTTATTAAGATTTATATTTAAAAGACCTGGCCATACTATTAATAAAAGTAATTTGTTACAAGAGTTATGGCAGTATAGCAGTGATTTAGAGACTTTAACTATTGAAACTCATATTTATCTTTTAAAGTCAAAATTTAAAAAGTTAGGATTTGAAAATGTCCTATCAATCAAAAATGATATTATAAAATTTACAATATAATGTCTGCATTTTAAAATTTGGTATGCAATTTGCTGACATATATATTGAATTTAAAAAAGGTTTTAATGAGTGAACTATCATCACAAATTAGTCAAGTAGATTTCAAAGTAAATAACGACCTTGTAGATTCTTGTAATACTAAGAAGCAATATGAGAGCAGTAATTTTGATGAAATTTTAAAAAGTATTTCTCAAGAAACAGATGATAAAGTTGATATAGTTGAATCAAAAAAATCATCAGATAATACTAAAGTTTGCCAAGATAAAGTTAGTGAATTGACAACAAATCAAGTTGATGAATGTATTGAATTAAGGCCTAAAGATATATCTTTAGATGTGAGATGTGAATTAGATGAAGGGCTTTTTTGTATAGCTGGTCAAAGTATTGATTCTACTAATGAAGAAACAAAAATTGTGAATGAATCTTGTAAATTAAAATTTTCTTTTGTTCCAGTTGAAATTCACTATGAGGTTAATGAACAAGATAAAACATGTAGTAAACATATAGGTATAGCTGATTTTGATTGTGAAGAATTTATAGAAGATATAGATCTCTTAAAAACTGATCAAAAAAATGCACCAAGTTTAACAAAAGTTAGTTTAACTTTTACGGAATCAGGTCTGTATAGTCAAAGTAAACAAATGACAGCAAGTCAGTTACCTTTTGTTTCTACAAAAGTTGATACTAAGGGCATTGTAAATAGTGATTTTGCAAATATTACGTTAAAATTTAATGAAAGTATTACAGATGCTGATTATCAATATGGTTATGAAAATTACTATAATAATACAAAATCAGTTACTGAGAGTAGGATGAATTTTTCATTAGATAGTATAGAAACAAAATTAGTGAATCAAGTGACGTTTTCTATTTCTAAGGCGGTATCTAGCAAAGAAAAGTAAACGCTAAAATATCCCCATCTTGACAAGTATTATCCGCCTTTCTTTGGGTTTCTTAAGTTTTTTGATAATTCTAAAAAAAATTTAATTTGATGATATTTTTTTATCAATATTATATGGAAGTAAATTTACTAACTCTTTTGGATCAGAATAATCATGAATATGATTCAGCAAATATTTTAAATAATCATAAGGATTAATCTTATTTACTTTGCAAGTTTCAATAATACTATAAATATTTGCACTAGCTTTAGCACCCTTAGTTGTTGCACAGAACATCCAATTTTTTCTGCCAACTGCAAATGGTTTTATAC
>NZ_RXFM01000049.1 GCF_003953955.1 Candidatus Aquarickettsia rohweri
GACATAATATAATTCACATAAAGTTGCTAAAGTGGTTAGATGTTTCATTTTTTAAAGCTTATTGGTCAATCTATATTGATTCGCTTACAGCAGTTATGTTATGTGTGGTAAACATTGTTTCATTTTTAGTGCATCTATATTCTGTTGGTTATATGTCTCATGATAATCATAAGCAGAGATTTATGGCTTATTTATCATTATTTACATTTTTTATGTTAGTTCTTGTAACATCAGATAACCTTTTACAGCTTTTTGTAGGTTGGGAAGGTGTTGGTCTGAGCTCTTTTTTATTGATAGGTTTTTGGTTTAAGAAAAAAAGCGCTGCAAATGCTGCAATTAAAGCATTTTTAGTTAATAGAGTGGGTGATATTGGTTTAGCTTTATCAATTATCTTGATAGCTTTAACTTTTAAAACAATTGAATATCAACAAATTTTTATTCAACTTGATAGATCATATGAAGAATGCTTTTCGTTGTTTGGAATTAAATTTTCTGTAATTGATTCAATTTGTTTGTTGATGTTTATTGGTTGTATGGGGAAATCTGCTCAAATAGGCTTACACACTTGGTTGCCAGATGCAATGGAGGGGCCAACTCCAGTATCCGCTTTAATACATGCAGCAACAATGGTTACAGCAGGAGTGTTTTTAGTAGCTAGATGTTCTTTTATTTTTGAGCAATCAATAATTGCATTAAATATGATAACAATTATAGGGGCAATTACATGTTTATTTGCTGCATCGATTGCCATAGTTCAAAATGATATAAAGAAAGTAATAGCTTATTCGACATGTAGTCAATTGGGATATATGTTTTTTGCTTGCGGCGTTTCAGCGTACTCAGTTGCAATTTTTCACTTAATGACGCATGCGTTTTTTAAAGCATTATTATTTTTAGGGGCAGGTAGTGTAATACATGCAATAAATGATGAACAAGATATTAGAAAGATGGGTGGATTATATAAATTGTTACCAAAATCATATACATTAATGTGGATAGGTTCATTAGCGCTTGCGGGAATTTATCCTTTTGCTGGGTATTTTTCTAAAGACTTAATATTGGAAAGTGCGTATTTGTCTAATACAAGCTATGGGGATTTTGCATTTTGTATGGGTATTATTGCTGCACTTCTAACAGCTTTTTATTCATGGAGACTTATAATTTTAGTATTTCATAAAAAAACAAAATTAGAAAAAAATATTGTGCAAAATATTCATGATGCTCCTAAATCAATGTTTATACCTATGATTGTTTTAGCTATTGGTGCAATATTTAGTGGGTATGTTGGTGAATATATTTTCGAAATGACAAATTCTTCAAGTGATTTTTGGAATCATTCTTTAGCTGTGACTCAGAAAAGTAATGGTGAATTATATATGTTGCCATTTTTAGTAAAACACATGCCTATAATAGCAGGGTTATTTGGTATATTAATAGCTTATATAATTTATGCTAATACTAAAAAAATTGCATGCTTTATTTCAGAAAAATTTAATTTTATTTATAAAATTTTGTTGAACAAATATTATTTTGATGAGATTTATAATTTTTTATTTGTAGATTTTATTAAGAAAATTAGTAATATTTTTTGGAAAATTTTTGATAATAGTATTATAGATGGTATCCCTAATATATTAGCTAGATGTGTTTATAATGTTTCTAGGATTTCTCGTGGGTTACAAACTGGCGTTATAAACCATTATTCATTAATCATGTTTATTGGTTTGCTTACAATAATGATCTTTATTATATTTTATTAGAATGATAGATTTTTCAATTTTAACATATCTTATATTTATACCTTTAGTTGGTGCATTTATAATATACTTAGGTAGTAAATTTTTTAAAAATATAGATACAACAATTTATATTATAGTGTCTGGTTTAGAGTTTTTATTAGGTGCTATATTATGGTTGAAATATGATCTTAGCAATTCAAATTTTCAGTTTGAAGAGAAGGTACCTTGGTTTGAAAAATGGAATATATATTATTCACTCGGAATTGATTCATTTTCAATATTTTTTATTTTACTTACTATTCTTTTAATTCCTATATGTATATTTGTAGGATTAAAATCTATCAAAGAAAATAAAACACTTTTCATTTCACTTTTTTTAATCTTAGAATCTTGTGTGATTGGTGTTTTTTCAGCAAAAGATTTAATATTATTTTATGTATTTTTTGAAGCATTTTTAATCCCCATGTATCTTATTATTGGCATATGGGGAAGCTCTAATAAAGTATATGCTGCGATAAAATTTTTTATTTATACTCTTTTTGGTTCAATTTTAATGCTGCTTGCAATAGCTTATATCTTTATTCATGAGCCTACTTTAGATATAGCAGAGTTACCAAATCACTTAAAAAATTATTCTTTGGATCTTCAAAAGTGGCTTTGGCTTGCATTTTTTATATCATTTGCAATAAAAATACCATTATGGCCTTTTCATACATGGCTGCCAGATGCACATGTTGAAGCTCCTACAAGTGGATCGGTAATTTTAGCCGGAGTATTGTTGAAAGTTGGTGGTTATGGGTTATTAAGATTTAATTTACCTATGTTTCCTGAAGCATCAATATATTTTTCAGAATATGTAATGTGGTTAAGTATAATTGCAGTTATTTATACATCAATTGTAGCTTTGATGCAGGTAAACATAAAAAAAATGATTGCTTATTCATCAGTTGCTCATATGGGGTATGTTGTTGCAGGTATATTTGCATTTAATCAAATCGCAATTCAAGGAGCAATTTTTCAAATGATAAGTCATGGTTTAGTTTCTAGTGCATTATTTTTATGTGTAGGGGTTTTATATGAGCAAGCTCATACAAAAGAAATAGCGCTATATCAAGGACTGGCGCAAAAAATGCCAAAATTTTCTCTTTTATTTACTGTATTTGTAATGGCATCAATAGGCCTTCCGTTAACTTCAGGTTTTGTTGGTGAATTTTTAGTACTTTTAGGGGTATTTGAGGTAAGAAATTTATATGGGATATTGTTAGCTTTAGGAATGGTTTTAGGAGCTTCATATATGCTTTGGTTATATATTAGGATTATTTTTGGAGATTTTAAAAAAACTTTGCAAATTTTAACAGATATACATTTATGTGATAAATTAATTTTAACTTTTATTGCAATATTGGTTATTTTTATAGGAATTTATCCAAAGGTAATAAATGATAACACATATAAAAATTCTATAAATTTAGTAGATTCAATAAAATCAATTAAAAACAACAAGTTAAATATTTGATTATAAAATGATTTTAAAAAATTTAATATCAAATATTTATTATATTTCTCCAGAGATTTTAATTATAATTGGCATATTTATATCAACTATTTATGGGGTGATTTTAAAAAATAATGTAAGAGTTATAGGTAGTTTAATAATATTAACTTTTGCAGGATCTATTTTTCAAATCATCAACATTAACTGCGGGAAAATTTTACTGTTTGAAGGTTCAATAGTTATATCAAAATTTATACAATTTAGTAAAATAATCATATTGTTATGCAATAGTATAATTATCTTAATAATTGCTAATTTTGGCTATAAAGCTACGAATATAAATTCAAAGTTATCTTTTGAAATTCCAATAATGATTGCATTATCTACATTAGGTATGTGTGTGCTTGCTAGTAGCAATAGTCTACTCACATTCTATTTAGGTTTGGAATTGTTTAGTTTAAGTTTATATATCCTCATAGCGACTAATAGAAATGATTCTAAATCAATAGAGGCTAGTTTAAAGTATTTTATTTTAGGTGCAATTAGTTCAGGGATATACTTATTTGGAGCATCTTTGATTTATGGTAATGCTGGTACAATTAATTTTGATGAAATAAGTCTTGTATATCAAACAAATTGTTATGCTAATTTTTGTCTTAAGGATCAAAATTTATTATTTATAACAGGTTTTATATTAATTATTATTACTATAATGTTTAAGCTATCGCTATTCCCTTTTCACAATTGGACCCCTGATGTATATGAAGGAGCTCAAAGTTCGATAGTAGTATTGTTAGCATCTTCTGCTAAATTTTCTGTGCTTGTGATTTTTTTAAGATTAATTTTTGAACCACTTATGGTTATAAAAGACCAATTGCAGCCAATATTTATAGTTATATCAATTTGCTCCATGTTATTTGGAAATATTTTAGCTATTGTACAAAATAATATAAAGCGTCTTTTAGGTTATAGTGCTATCGGTAATATGGGCTTTATGTTGATGAGTATAGTTGTTTATGATAGAAGTTTTTTACATAATACTATTTTTTATTCAATAGTATATATGACACAAATCTTGACATTTTTTGCTTTGATAATAATTTTAAAAAGAAAAATTTCATTTAATAATAACTTAAATGATCTTAGAGGTTTGTCTAAAAATAATTCATTTATTTGTTTTTCTTTAGCAATAATAGCTTTTTCAATGGCTGGTATTCCTCCACTTATTGGATTTTTTGCAAAACTTTATATCTTTATTACATTAATAAATTTTAAAATGTACTACTTAGCTATTATAGCCATTATAGCTACAGTTATTGGATCTTTTTATTGTATTAATATAATAAGAAAAATGTATTTTGATAAAGTAATTAATGGTAGTATTGCTAAAAAGATAAAATTAAATTTAGTAGAAATTATTATTATTTCTTTAGGATTGGGATTTAATATTTTTTATGTATTGTTTCCATCATATATGTTAAAAATTATTAATAATTATATTTAATTAGATATTATGTTATTAACTGTAGACATAGGGAATACTAATATTGTGCTGGGATTATTTGAAAATGATAAACTTATTCATAAATGGCGAATAGCTACACAAAAACAATTAACTGAAGATGAATATGCAAATAAACTATTGCCACTTTTTAATTATGCAGAGATTGATTATACAAAAATAAATGGAGCAATAATTTCATCTGTAGTGAATAAAATAACTAAGCCTATGGCTATTTTTGTTGAAAAATATTTAAAATTATCTTCAATTATTGCCTCTGAAGTTGAACATGATATTAACATAAATATAGATGCTGGAACAAAATTAGGTTCAGATATTTTAGCGAACGCTATTGCTTCAAATAGGATGTATAATGAAAATTGTATATTTATTGATTTTGGTACGGCACTTGTAATAGGAATAATTAAAAAAGAAAAAGAATTTATTGGTGGTTTAATTTTACCTGGTTTACAAACTTCATTTAATTCACTTATTAAAAGTACAGATCGATTGTTTTACACACATTTGTTAAAGCCAGATAATATTGTTGGTAAAAATACGGAGGATTGTTTGAGATCAGGGATGTTTTACTTATATAAAGAGTCTATAAATGGTATTATAAATAAGATAAAAGAAGAATTAGATATAGATTTTAAAGTTATAGTTACAGGTGGAAATGCTATTCTAATTCAAGGTGAAATTAAGAATATTGATGTTTTTGAACCAAATTTGACTCTAGAAGGATTAAATATTCTTTATAAAATGCATAAGAATAAATAATGGAAATAAAAAATAAAAATATTATATATACTGAAAGTAAAAAGGTGAAGTGTGATGGCTTAAAGCAAGAGCTAGGTCATCCTTTAGTATATCTTAATATAAAAAAAGACAAAATAGTATGCCCTTATTGTAGTTTGGAATTCGTATATAAAGAGTCAAAAAATAATTCTAAATAATAATTATAAATGAAATCTAATAATATTTATAGAAATCAAGGAATTGTTGTTTTAATTTTTTTTATTTGCATACTATTTCTTACAATTAAATTAATTAGTATAATTATACCTTTTATCTTAGGTTTTGTTTTTGCATATATTTTAGATCCTATTATCAAATATTGTACTGAAGTAAAAAAATTAAATAAAAAATTGTCTATTTTGGTAATTTTAATAACATTTTTTACTATGTTTTTTTTGATTTTGTATTATCTTATTCCTGGGGTAATTAATCAAGCGAGTGGCTTAATAATGAAGCTTAATGTTAAGGAGTATTTTTCTAAGGATATAGGTATTGAAGAAGTTATCCAATCTCTCAGTCATAAATATCCAGTTATAGGGAATTTAATAGAGAGTAGTTTAGATACTATATACGCTTTTTTCTTTAAGCTTTCTAATCATTTATTTACCAATATAATTCAATCTGGTAAAGTGATATTAAGTTTAGCAACAATCTTATTATTAACACCTATATTAACATTTTATTTTGCTTTAGATATGCAAAAAATAATTAATGCTTTGAAAAAATTGATTCCAATAAGCTATAAAAACGATGTTTTAAAATTATTTAAGGATATCAATACTACGATTGCAAAGTATTTAAGAGGGCAACTTAGCGTATCAATTATTTTAGGTATATATTATACAGTTAGTTTATTTTTGCTGGGTGTTGACTATGCACTTGTACTTGGAATATTTTCAGGATTATCTTTATTTGTGCCATACCTAGGTATAATTTTTAGTTTTATTCTAACCTCAATAATAGCATATAGTCATCTTAAGACATGGTCTATTCTTATTTATTTACTTATTGTATATGTTTTAGGGCATATTACTGAAGGTATATTTATAACACCAAAATTAATGGGTAAGAGTTTAAATCTTCATCCCTTATGGATATTCTTAGGAATTTTTGTTGGGGGAAGTTTATTGGGATTTTTTGGGATTTTATTTGCAATTCCATTGACAGCAATAATAGCAGTGATTATAAGATTCTTTATTAAAGCTTATAAAAAAAGTAAATTATATAAATATTAGTTGGTAAAATTTTATGAATTCAATAGATAATGAAACAAGGAAAATATTAAAACAATATATTGAGAGAATTGAAAGATTAGAGGAAGAAAAGAATAATATTAATAATGACATTAAAGACCTATTAGTAGAAGCTAAAGCCAAAGGATTTGTACCAAATATTATAAAACAAAAGTTATTAAAGCTAGAAAAATGGATACAGAAAAGCTTAATGAGCAAGAGGCATTATTTGAACTTTATAAAAATGCAATTGGCTTAGAATAGTGAAATGAGATTAAGTAACTATTTATTGCCTACCACAAAAGATATAAGCTCTGAAGCTAAATTAATGTCTCATAAGCTAATGCTTAAAAGTGGAATGATTAAACAAAGTTCTTCTGGGGTATATTCTTGGCTTCCGCTTGGGCTCAGTGTTTTAAATAAGTTATCAAATCTAATTAGAGGTGAGCTTAACAAAATTCACTGTCATGAGATTATTTTACCTTCTTTACAACTTCTTTCAATTTGGGAGAAGTCTGGTAGAGCTGTGGAAGATTCTGACATGAAATCGCAAATTTTTCATCTAAAATGCCAAAAGCAAACAGATTATGTATTGCCTGCATCTGGTGAAGAAGCAGTTACAGAGCTTTTTAAAAACAGTGTGAATTCATATAAAGATGTAGGTAAAATATTATACCAAATTACTTGGAAATTTAGAGATGAAATAAGACCTAGGCATGGTGTGATGAGAGCTAAAGAATTTTTAATGAAAGATGCATATTCTTTTGATGTAAGTAAGGAAAAAGCTTTAATTAGCTATGAGAAAATTTTTAAAGCATACTTAAGAATATTTAAAAAAATTGGGCTAAAAGTAATACCTGTACTTGCACCTACAGGTGCTATGGGTGGGAATTATAGTCATGAATTTCATGTTTTATCTGCTAAAAATGGTGAAAGTACAATATATTATCAAGAAGAGCTTATTGACTATTTGGAAGGTGATGGATTTTCACTTATGGGATATGAAAAATTTTATGCAAAAGAAGAAGAGAAACATGATTTAGATGATAGAAAAGCATTGAAGATTGTAAAGAGTCAAAGTATTGAAGTGGGGCACTTATTTTATCTTGGTACAAAATATAGTAATAGTTTAAATTGTAAATATCAAGATAGTAATGGAGAATTGCAATTTGCTGAAATGGGTTGTTATGGAGTTGGTATAACAAGGTTGATCGCTGCAGTGATTGAGAATTGTCATGATGATAAAGGCATCATATGGCCTGATGCAATCTCTCCTTTCAAATTAGCAATTATAAATATTAAAACAGAGGATAGTTTATGTAGAGAATTATCTGATAAATTATATGTTAATTTATCAGATAAATATGATGTTTTATATGATGATACAAATAAAAGTCCTGGTAAAAAATTCGCTGATATGGATTTAATAGGAATAAATTTACAAATAATTATTGGTCCTAAACATGCTGCTAGTAAAAAAGTGGAATTAAAAAATCGCAAAACAGGCGAAGTTCAATTATTTGATATACCAGCTTTAGAATCTACTATTCATGAAAAATTTAAGTCTTGTTAAATAATAATTTTATGAATAATAAAATTAAAAAAAGACATGTAATTTGCATTAAGTGGGGAGATAGATACAGTAGTGATTATGTAAATAAACTTTTTTCAATGGTAGATAGAAATATTACTCTATCTTATCAATTTCATTGTTTAACAGATAGTGATAAAGGTATAGATAGTCGTATAAATATTTTAAAAATACCAAAAATGAAGTGCATTTATGGGGTTGGTGGCAAAAAATTTCTATATTTAAAGAAGTATTTTTTGGATTACAAGGAGATTTACTTTTTATAGATTTATATATGCTGATTTTAAATAATATAGATGATTTTTTCTTATATGAGCAAGGCAAATTATGTGTAACAGAAAATTATTATAATGACAAATGGATTTCTTCATGTGTGATGAGAGTAACAATAGGCTCTAATCCCAAAATATGGAGTGATTTTTGGGAAAATAGCGATGAGATATGTGAGCGATTGAAAAAAAGAGGTGATCAAGCTTATATTAAAGAAGCAGCTGAAAATTATGTGTTTTGGCCAAATAATTGGGTATTGTATTATAAAAATCATTGTAAATATAGATTATTACCAATTAATTTAGGGCTTCCAACAAAAGTATTAAGCTATATTAGTAAAATAGCTAATTTATATGCAAATGAACCAGTTGATGGAAAGATATTAGCATTTCAAGGAAAACCTAATATACATGAAATAGCTGAATATCCAATTTCTAAATATAGAGCTGCTCCTTGGATTAAAAAATATTGGAAATAATTTTATTAAAAATAATTAAAACTACAGATAAAAGTAAACGCTAAAATATCCCCATCTTGACAAGTATTATCCGCCTTTCTTTGGGTTTCTTAAGTTTTTTGATAATTCTAAAAAAAATTTAATTTGATGATATTTTTTTATCAATATTATATGGAAGTAAATTTACTAACTCTTTTGGATCAGAATAATCATGAATATGATTCAGCAAATATTTTAAATAATCATAAGGATTAATCTTATTTACTTTGCAAGTTTCAATAATACTATAAATATTTGCACTAGCTTTAGCACCCTTAGTTGTTGCACAGAACATCCAATTTTTTCTGCCAACTGCAAATGGTTTTATACTACGCTCCGAATCATTATTATCAATACGCAGTCTTCCATCTAAAAG
>NZ_RXFM01000050.1 GCF_003953955.1 Candidatus Aquarickettsia rohweri
GTATAAAACCATTTGCAGTTGGCAGAAAAAATTGGATGTTCTGTGCAACAACTAAGGGTGCTAAAGCTAGTGCAAATATTTATAGTATTATTGAAACTTGCAAAGTAAATAAGATTAATCCTTATGATTATTTAAAATATTTGCTGAATCATATTCATGATTATTCTGATCCAAAAGAGTTAGTAAATTTACTTCCATATAATATTGATAAAAAAATATCATCAAATTAAATTTTTTTTAGAATTATCAAAAAACTTAAGAAACCCAAAGAAAGGCGGATAATACTTGTCAAGATGGGGATATTTTAGCGTTTACTTCGCAATGACAAGGCAGGGGGACAGTGGATTGCCACACTCACTGCGTTCGCTCGCAATGACTACCTATAACACTGTCATCACGAAGGAGAGACGTTAGTCTCGACTGTGGTGATCCATAATTTGTTGTTACGTTAGGTTTTGTTTATGTATTGCTGGATTGCTGCGAGCACTATATGCTCTCGCAATGATAAAAATGTATTATTTATTGGAGACTATATAATAATATGCTAATGTGACTTAATTAAACACATACAATAATTTATGGCGATTGAAATTTTAATGCCAGCATTGTCACCAACAATGAAAGAAGGCAATTTAGCAAAATGGTTAAAGAAAGAAGGGGATTCTGTTAAATCAGGAGAAGTAATTGCAGAAATTGAGACAGATAAAGCAATAATGGAAGTGGAAGCTATTGACGACGGGATACTTGCAAAAATTGTAGTTTCTGAGGGGACAAAGAATGTTAAAGTCAACGATTTGATTGCTATCATTACAGAAGAGGGAGAAGATAAAGATGCTGCAATTGCAGAAATTGAAAGTAAAAAACCTCAAACTAAAGAGCCTCAAAAGCAAGAAGAATTAAAAGAGGAACCTACTGAAGAAAAATCAGAGGATATTGCTTTAGAGGAAAGCAGTAATGGGAAAAGAATATTTGCATCTCCACTCGCAAGGAGAATAGCTGCACAGGAAAAGATAGATATTTCAAAAGTTGAAGGGTCAGGACCTAGAGGTAGAATTGTGAAGTATGATATTGAAAGCTTTTTATCTCAAGGTAATTCACCAAGTGTTTCACAAACATATGTTCCTCAGGCTGATAAAGAAGTGCCTATCTCAGGTATGAGGCAAGTTATTGCTGATAGATTGGTGGAATCAAAACAGCAAGTTCCTCATTTTTATTTAGATGTAGAATGTGTTATGGATAAGCTCCTGGATTTTAGAGCAGATATAAACTCTTCTGCTCCATTGGATGAAAATGGAAAACCAGAATTTAAAATATCCATAAATGATATGCTAATCAAAGCTTCAGCATTGGCACTGAATAAAAATCCAAAGGTAAACTCTGCTTGGTATGGAGATAAAATAATTCAATTTGGTAGTGTAGATATTTCAGTTGCAGTCGCTATAGAAGATGGTCTTATGACCCCTATTGTAAAAAATGCTGATCGAAAAAATATGATTCAAATATCTAGAGAAGTAAAAGAGCTTGTAAAAAAAGCACAATCACAAAGACTTAAACCTGAGGAATATCAGGGCGGAAGCTTTAGCATTTCCAATTTGGGTATGTACTCTATAAAATCTTTTTACGCAATAATAAACCCACCTCAGTCTTGTATACTATCCATAGGTAACACTAGAGAAACACCTATGTTTGATAAAAATGGCAATATAGTTAAAAAGCAAGTGATAAATGTCTCATTGTCTTGTGATCATAGAGTGGTGGATGGTGCTACTGGTGCCATTTTCTTAAATACTCTAAAGGAGTTTATTGAAAATCCATCTTTAATGATATGTTATTAAATTTATATTAAGGAGCAAATAAATATGCAAAATTTTGAATATGATGTTGTCGTACTTGGCTCTGGTCCAGGTGGTTATGTTGCAGCTATAAAAGCTTCTCAATTAGGATTGAAAACTGCGATTATCGAGAAAGAAAATTTAGGAGGAGTATGTTTAAACTGGGGTTGTATTCCTACAAAAGCTCTTCTTCGCACAGCCGAAATATTACATTACATAAAAAATGCCAAAGAATTTGGAATCAAATGCGAAGGATTTAAAGTAGATTTTGATAAAGTAATTAAAAGATCAAGAGATGTTGCAAATAAGCTATCAAATGGAATCAGTCATCTACTTAATAAAAATAAAATTTCAATTATTGAAGGTTACGGAAGATTTTTAAATAAAAATTGTATTGAAGTTACAAAAGCAAATAAGTCCACTAAAGTGACTGCCAAAAATATAATAATTGCAACTGGGGCAAAGCCTAAATTTTTAAAAGGGCTTTCACCTAGTGATAGCAAAATAATAATGGGCTATAGAGAAGCGTTATTGCCAAAAAAGTTACCTAAAAAAATATTAGTTATTGGAAGTGGTGCTATCGGAGTTGAATTTGCTAGTTTTTATAATGCTTTAGGTTCAAAAGTCACGATTCTTGAAATTGCAGATAGGATTCTAATTAATGAGGATAGTGAAATTTCTGAATTTGCTCAAAAAGCATTTGAAAAAGAAGGTATTCAAATTTTAACTTCAGCAAAAATTAATAACTTCTCTATCAAAAAAGACGTTATTAATTTTGAAATATCCAGTAAAGATAAAAATTATAACGATTCATTTGATGCTGTTATTTCAGCAGTAGGAGTGAGTGCAAATATCAAAGATATAGGTTTAGAAAAAATTAATGTAAAAATCTCTGATAAAAAATATATATTGACCGATAAATCTTTGCGTATTAATGAAAATAATATTTATGCAATAGGTGATGTCGTTTCTCCGCCTTGGCTTGCTCATAAAGCCAGTCATGAAGGAGTTTTAGCTGCGGAATATATAGCTGGTAAAAATCCCAAACCTATAAATCATTTAAACATTCCAGGATGTACATACTGCCATCCTCAAATTGCAAGTGTAGGATTGACGCAAGAAAAAGCAGCAAGTGAATATGGTAAAGATAATATAAACGTTGGAAACTTTCCTTTGATTGCAAATGGTAAAGCTTTAGCTCTCGGAGATACGAATGGTTTTATCAAAACAATTTTTCATAAAAAAACAGGTGAATTGTTAGGTGCACATATGATTGGCCCTGAGGTAACAGAAATGATTTATGGTTTAGTTCTTACGAAACAACTAGAAGGTACTGAACTAGATTTAATGAGCACTATATTTCCACATCCTACAATTTCTGAAGCCATTCATGAATCTGTTTTGAATGCAGTTGGAAAAAGTATTCATATTTGATAGTATAGTTTTAAAGACAAAAGAATTAAAAAAACAGTTGATATTATCTAAGTGATTATAATATAATTCTTACTTGATTATTTAATAAAATATAATGGATTTGATGCAAAATTTTATTAGCACTTTATTTCAGAAAATCAAACCGTTTCATTTGCTAAAACATCCTTTTTATAACAAATGGTCTAATGGTGAATTAAATAAGGAAGTTTTAAAGGAATATTCAAAGCAATATTTTCATCATGTAGAAGCTTTTCCTAGGTGTATTAGCTCTATACATTCTAATTGTAATGAATTAGAAAATAGGCAAGTTTTGTTAGGAAATTTAATTGAGGAAGAAGACAAAGAAAACAGTCATCCGGATTTGTGGTTAAAATTTTCTAATGGCTTAGGAGTGGATTCAAAAGATGTAAAAAGTGTAAAATTAAATCAAGAAACAAAAGATTTAATAGATGAATTTTTAAATATTGCTAGATCTTCTTATGCAAAAGGTTTGGGAAGTTTATATGCTTATGAATATCAAATTCCCGAGGTTGCGAAATCTAAAATTATGGGTTTGTCAAAATTTTATGGCATTAATGATGAAGAAACAATAAAGTTTTTTAACGTACATATTAATGCAGATGAATGGCATTCTGAAGAGTGCCTAGGCTTGTTAAAGAAATTAAATTCAAAAAAAGATCAAGAAGATGCGATTGAAGGTGCTCATGAGCTCTCAAAACTAATGTGGAATTTTTTAACTGGAGTAGATAAGTCAACAGCACATATTCAATAAAATTTACAAATTAATTTGCTATATTTTATATTGAAAATATATTAAGTTTCAAATAGCATCTAAAAAAATTTAAACATAATTGATATGCACTTAACTGATAAAATAAAGCAAATCTTAAAGAATTATGAAAGTGAGTCTCCTGCTGTAAAATCAAATATAGTAAAAATATTAATGAGTGGGAAATTAGCTGGCACTGGTAAGATGTTAATTTTGCCAGTTGATCAAGGCTTTGAACATGGTCCAGCTAAAAGCTTTGCTCCAAATTTATCAGCTTATGATCCAGAATATCATATAAAATTAGCCTTAGATGCAGGTTTAAATGCTTATGCTGCTCCTAAAGGAATGCTCGAAGCGATTTCAGACGAATTTCGTGGAACAATTCCATTAATTCTTAAAGCTAATAGTTCAAATTCCTTGATTAGCAGAAAAAGTGATCCCAATCAATCTATTACAGCAAATATTCAAGATGCTATTCATTTAGGATGTACAGCTATTGGTTTTACTATATATCCTGGTTCTGATGATTCTCTTGGAATGATAGAAGAAGTTTCAGAAATGATTTCAGAAGCAAAATCGTATGGTCTTGCAACTGTTGTTTGGTCATATGCAAGAGGTGGTGATTTGACTAAAAAAGGTGAGACGGCATTAGATATTGTTGCTTATGCAGCACATATTGCTGCATTAATAGGAGCTAATATTATAAAAGTAAAGCCGCCTTCTGAAGTAATAGAAACAGAATCTGTAGCAAAAATATATTCAAAAAATGCTAGTGATTATAAAAATTTAAGTAATCGCATTAAACATATTATGCAAGCAGCTTTTTCGTGCAAAAGATTAGTTATTTTTTCTGGTGGTACTGCAAAAACAGAAGACGAAATATACAAAGAAATACATGCTATCAGTGATGGTGGTGGAAATGGATCCATTATCGGAAGAAATAGTTTTCAAAGGCCATATGATAAAGCTATAAAATTATTATCAAATATTATTAAAATTTATTTAAATAAATAGTCACTCCTAATTAAGGAAATAATGATACTTATCAGATAAGTTGCTTGTTATGAATAATAAATAATTGAAAATTTTTCAATTGGTTATTACAAGACTGTCTAAAGGTTATAATATAAATTTTAATCCATTTAAGTCATTACTATTTTAATAGATATAATGGAATTATTAAGATTATTTCCATAAAAGTGAATTCATTGCTTGTTTTTACGGATATAATATAATATGTTGTAAATATGTATTTAATAAATGCATAATATTATTAATTATTTTTATTTTAGTAAGCACTTAAATAGAGATTTTAATAATATTAAAATCAATAAATTAATATATTAAAGGTTACAAATGAGACAAATAGGAACTGTTAAATGGTACAATTCTACAAAGGGTTATGGTTTTATAACTCCTAACGATAGCAAAAAAGATGTTTTTGTTCATAGTTCAGCAATTTTAAATTCAGGAATAGATGAACTTCATGAAAATCAAAAAGTTGAATATACTTTAATAACTAAGAATGACAAAATTTCTGCTGATGAAATAGTAATTTTAAATAGTTAATTTTCACAATATATTATTTGGTATTAAATTAATACTTATCGTTTTTTAGATATATAATTTTTATCCCCCCAAAATTCATAAAATATTTATTGAAAAAAAATATTGGGTAATATATAAAATATATCGTCTTTTATAAAAATATTAGGGTTATAAATTTATGGCAGAATTAGTATTAGCAGGTGAAGAAAAAAAGGGATCAGGTACTGGTAATTCTCGGGCTTTAAGAAGAGATGGCAAGTTGCCTGCAATCATTTATGGATTTGGCGAAAATCATATGATTAACTTGGTATATAAAGATTTTTTAAAAGAATATCATAAAGGAAATTTACTATCTAAGTTGGTAAGTATAAAACTTGGCAAAAAATCATTAAAGGTTATTCCTAGGGATGTTCAAATAGATCCTGTTTCTGATAATCCTATTCATGTAGATTTTCAACTAGTAAAGGATAATGTTTCAATTAAGGTTGATGTAAGAGTTAAAGTGATAAACCAAGATAAATCACCTGGAATTAAAAAAGGTGGTATATTAAATGTAGTTAAAAAATACATAAGTCTTAACTGTATACCAAAAAATATACTAGGATATTTAGAGATAGATATTGAAGGGTTTGAAATTGGAAAAAACATCCATATTAATGATATTGAATTACCAAATGGTGTAGTACCTGTGGATAAAAGTAATTTTACAATCTTAACAATTGCAGGAAGAGTAGAAGAGAAAGATGAGGAGCAAGAAGAAATTTCAGATGATAATTCAGCTGAAGATAAAGAGAAAAAAGACGAAGCTAAATAATTTTATAGCATGCAAGTTGAAATTGTTGGAGCTGGCCTAGCTGGGTGTGAGGCTGCGTGGCAACTTGCCAAAAGAGGAGTAAAAGTTCACCTTTATGAAATGAGGGGTATTAAAAGTACTTTTGCTCATAAAACATCTAATTTAGCAGAATTGGTGTGCTCTAATTCTTTACGTTCAGATGATCCTAAAGTGGCAATAGGGTTGCTTCATCAAGAAATGAGGAAGCTTGATTCCTTAATTATGAGTGCAGCTGATTTATCTAAAGTTCCTGCAGGTTCAGCTTTAGCAGTTGATAGGGAATTATTCTCGAAGATAATAGAAGAAAAAATTAATCAAACTCCAAATATAACTGTAATACGTAAACGAATAGATGATATACCTGATGAAAATACTATAATTGCTTCTGGTCCACTTACTTCAGAAATTTTCACTCATAAAATACAGAAAATTTGTCAGAATCATGATTTTTTAGCATTTTTTGATGCTATTTCTCCTATTGTGACTAAAGATAGTATAGATTTTGATATAGCATGGTTTCAATCTAGATATGATAAAGGTGATGGTAAAGATTATATAAATTGCCCTTTAACTGAAGAAGAATATTACCAATTTATTGAAAATTTAATATGTGCTGAAAAAATTGAATTTAAAGAGTGGGAAAAAAATACGCCTTATTTCAATGGTTGTTTACCCATAGAAATTATGGCTCAAAGAGGTAAAGACACATTAAGGTTTGGTCCAATGAAACCAGTTGGGTTAACAAACCCCAAAACAAATTCTAGAGCTTATGCAGTAGTACAACTTAGACAAGATAATAGACAAGGTACACTCTATAATATAGTAGGTTTTCAAACAAAAATGAAATACAATGAACAAATTAGAGTTTTTAAGACTATTCCAGGGCTCAAAAATGCTGAATTTGTTAGGTTAGGTGGTATACACAGAAATACCTTTATAAACAGTCCGAAAGTTTTGGCTAATAACTTGAGCTTAAAAACTAATCCTAAAATAAAATTTGCAGGACAAATTACAGGAGTTGAAGGTTATGTTGAAAGTGCAGCCATAGGATTATTATCAGGAATATATTTTGCGTATGAATTAGCAAATAAGCCAACTCCATTAATAGATAGCAACTCTGCAATAGGCTCATTAATGAATTATATTACAGATGAGTCTCATAGTAAAAACTTTCAACCAATGAATATTAATTTTGGTCTATTTCCAGTGATAAAAATCAATAAAGGTCAAAATAAAAAAGATTTACAAATATCCAAAGCCATAACATACTTTGAGAAGTGGAAAGTAGAAAATAATATTTAATTAGTTTTTATGGGAGTATTATTATTTTTAATTCCTTTAGCTGTATTAATTGCTCTACTGGGGGTAATAGGAGTATTTTGGTCTATAAGAAATAATCAATTTGACGATTTAAAATCACAAAGTGAAAAAATTCTTTATGATAAGAACAGCGAACAAAATTAATGGGTATTTATATGAGCACAATAAATATTAAAAATGAAAATATTGTACATTTAGCTGAAAGCTATTATAGAGCTATGCTTGATAAAGATTTTGATTCCATGGGAAGTTACCTACATGACAATGTCCATTTTATTGGACCGCTTGCTGAAATGAGAGGGAAAGAAAGTGTAGTTCTTGCGGCCAAGAACTTGAGTAAAATATTAACGGAGATTAATATACGTTCTAAGTTCTTAAGTGGTAACCAAGTTATGCTTGTCTATGATTTTTTATTTTCTACACTCAACCTTAATTTACGATCTGCTGGTTTACTAGATTTTACCAATGGCAAAATTTCAAAGATAGAGTTGTTCTACGATGGCAGACCTTTTGAAAAAAAGAAGGATGAGATTTTTATACAAAATAAATAATTTTATAATTTTATAACAGATATTTGGCAACCGAAATGTTTTTGATTGTTATGAAAAGCTCTTCTACAACTAAAAAAGTTATTTGGGTTAGAATATGTGTCTATTTGTAAATCATCTACTTCACTGGCATTGCATTTGATAAGTTTGTCATAACAATATTTTGGTAAATCGAATAAGAATCTATTTTTATTAGTAGAATTTATGAAATAGTTTTTATTTAAGGGATTGTTACTTAAAAATAAATCATAAAATTTTTTGTGTATTTCGTAGTTATGTTGTCTTATGCATGGTCCAATTGCAGCGTAAAATTCATATGCTTCATATTTTTTTAGGCTTTTGTTCTACCACTTATTTTTATTCTTGCCTAGATGCCCTTATTTTAGCGCTTACGATAAAAAAATATCATCAAATTAAATTTTTTTTAGAATTATCAAAAAACTTAAGAAACCCAAAGAAAGGCGGATAATACTTGTCAAGATGGGGATATTTTAGCGTTTACATCCTTGCCAATTATTTAATGTATATCCAACTGCCTTACCAAGTATACTTTGCGGTGGTATTGCATCCTTCACTTCATCTAACAATTTTTTAATTACCTCTAATATTGGTACTGCATTTTTTTCTCTTAATTTCTTTGTTTCTCCAGGATCTAATTTTTTATCCAACGCTTCTCTTTCTATTTTATATAATTGACCTATATATTTTACCATCTTATGCGCTATTCCTGGTGTTTTTATTGTCTTTGTTATTTCTATGTATTTTCTTCTTGCATGTGCCCAGCACGCTACCCATGTTATTTCCTTCTTATCATGCAAGCCAGCATATCCACTATATGCATCTGTTTGATGATATCCTTTAAATTCTTTTAAAAATATTTCTGCGTTTTCTCCTTTCCTATTTTCCTGATAATCATATACTATCCCTCTTTTTTCCCTCTCACCACTTAGATGCACCCACATATATGAGCTACTTCCATTATTATCCA
>NZ_RXFM01000051.1 GCF_003953955.1 Candidatus Aquarickettsia rohweri
TAGTATAAAACCATTTGCAGTTGGCAGAAAAAATTGGATGTTCTGTGCAACAACTAAGGGTGCTAAAGCTAGTGCAAATATTTATAGTATTATTGAAACTTGCAAAGTAAATAAGATTAATCCTTATGATTATTTAAAATATTTGCTGAATCATATTCATGATTATTCTGATCCAAAAGAGTTAGTAAATTTACTTCCATATAATATTGATAAAAAAATATCATCAAATTAAATTTTTTTTAGAATTATCAAAAAACTTAAGAAACCCAAAGAAAGGCGTATAATACTTGTCAAGATGGGGATATTTTAGCGTTTACGTTGATAATTTTCCTGGATTGCCACACTCACTTCGTTCGTTTGCAATGACTATATCGTTGTTCCTAACTGTACTAAATATTACTGTATTGTTGCTTTCTATCTATATGCATTTCATATTAAAATTATGAGTGACATGCTATAGTTTTTAATTACAATTTTGAGAAAACTTTAAACAACAATTCTTAGCAATATTTCTAACTCTACTAATATATGAAGCTCTTTCTGTAACACTTAATACACCCCTTGCTTCAAGAATATTAAAAAGATGAGATGATTTAACGCAATAGTCGTAAGCAGGATAAAGTAGATTTTTATCTATTAATTTTTGTGCCATAACTTCATAGTCATTAAAATGTCTGATTAACATATCTGTATCAGCAACATTAAAGTTAAATTCACAAAATTCTTTTTCTTGAGCTAAAAATATATCTTTATATGTAATACCACTAGAATTCCATACTAAATCCCAAACATTGTCTTTGTCTTGAATATACATAGCAAGCCTTTCTAAACCATAAGTTATTTCTCCAGGAATTAACTTACATGATATTCCACCAACTTGTTGCATATAAGTAAATTGAATAATTTCCATACCATTGCACCAAACTTCCCATCCTAACCCCCAAGCACCAAGAGTAGGGTTATCCCAATCACTATGGACAAATCTTATATCATGTAAATTACTATCTATTCCAAGAATTTTTAAACTATTTAAACACTTTTCTTGAATATCATCTGGAGATGGCTTCATAAGCACCTGAAATTGATAATAATGCTGCATTCTATTAGGATTATCACCATATCTACCATCTGCAGGTCTCCTGCAAGGTTGTACATATGCAACATTCCAACTTTTTTCATCCAAAGATTTTAACATAGTAGCAGGATGAGATGTGCCAGCACCTACTTCTGTATCCAGAGATTGAAGTACTACACAACCTTGTTGATTCCAGTATTTTTGAAGATTAAATATTATATCTTGAAAATGCATCGTAAATTTATAAACTTGCTAATATTATTAATTTTAAATATACTAATATTCACTAAAGAAAAAATTATATCAAGTTAATTTTTATATGACTGGCAGAGTTGGAGAATTATTAATTATATTACTTATAGTATTTGTATTATTTGGAGCAGGCAAGCTACCAAAAGTTATGAGCGAATTAGGCAAAGGTTTAAGATCATTCAGGAAAGGAATGGATGAAAAAAATAAGGATACTGATAATAAACAAGAATGATTTTCTTTATATAGTCTAATAAGTTAATAATAGAATTAAAAAATTAACTAATTTTTACTTTTTATCTCTTTTAAAGCAGTATTAATGTTATCTTCACCCCACTCTTCATGAATACTACATAATTCTTGATTTAATTCATGAAATAAGTCAAATTTCTTGTTATAAATAAAATAGTATATTATTTTTGGCACAATTACATATATAACCCACCCAAATGCACAAGATAAGTATATAATTACCCAAGTATGTGGCATAGATATAATTATATATGAGATTTGCTGAATATTATCAGCATTGAATAAAATATCCAAAAACAAATGAATACTTCCAAGGAGGTTAAAAAGAAAAATAATTTGAGATAAAATCCTACTGGGGTTTTTATCAACTGATATAGCAACTAATGTTGGTAAAAATCCAAAAAATGTTAAGATAAAAAGATTAGTCGAAATAAATGAAAAAATAAGTGAAGTTAAAAGAACTAAAATCATCAATATGATAGATTTATAACTACTAAAAAATGAATGATTTTTATCAACTTTTAACATAATTTACCTTTTGCCCATTTATTGCAGAGTAAATGAAAGATATAAACAGTGGATGAGGAGAAAATGGCTTTGATTTATACTCTGGATGATATTGAACACCAATAAACCAGGGGTGATCCTTCACCTCAATAGTTTCTACATATTTTTTATCAATAGACATACCACTAAGAGCTAACCCACTATTTATAAATATTTCCTTAAATTTAACATTAAATTCATACCTATGTCTATGTCTTTCTTCAATTTTTTCAGAATCATAAATCTTATAAATGTTACTTTCTTTTGCTAATATACAAGTATATTTACCTAACCTTAAAGTACCACCTATATTTGCTTTAGATGATTTATTTTCTAAATTATTTTCCTTTTTTTGATTACTCATTAAATCAAATATTGGTGTACAGTTTAAATTAAATTCTGATGAATGTGCATCGGTAATATTTAATACATTTCTAGCAAATTCAATGACTGATAATTGCATACCAAGACAAATTCCAAAAAAAGGAATTTTGTGAATTCTTGCATATTTTATAGCTAATATTTTTTGCTCAACACCTCTTTTTCCAAAACCACCTGGAATTACTATACCATCAATTTGCTCAAATTTATCGGCAATATTATCTTGTGTTAAATTGCTTGTTTCAATCCAAATTAACTCAACTTTGTGTTTATGGTAAATTTCAGCATGTTTAAAAGCTTCAATTAATGATTTATATGAATCTTTATATGAATGATACTTTCCTACAATAGCTATTCTGACTTTGCCCTTTATTAATTTATTATTTTTGTCAATTTCTTGCCATTTTGATAAATTAACACCATCTTTATACGGCATATTCATAATTTCTAAAATCTGTTTATCAATTCCTTCATGATGATATGACAAAGGGATTCTATATATACAATCTAAATCTTGAGATGGTATAACATTTTCTTCTTTTAAATTACAAAATAATCCAATTTTTTTTCTTTCATTATCAGGAATCTTTTTTTCACTCCTACACAAAATTATATCTGGTTGAATTCCTATAGATCTTAACTCTTTTACAGAATGTTGTGTTGGTTTAGTTTTTAATTCTGATGCATGCTTTAGATATGGAATAAGAGTTAAATGTATGTATATAACATTATCCTTGCCTAAATCATATCCTAATTGCCTAATAGCTTCAAAATATGGTAGACCTTCTATATCTCCAACAGTACCACCAATTTCACAAAGTAAAAAATCTACTAACTCACTTTCTTTTAAAATAAATTCTTTTATTAAATTTGTAACATGAGGTATAACTTGTACAGTACCACCTAAATAATCACCGCTCCTCTCTTTTAAAAGTAATTTTGAATATATTTTTCCACTTGTTATTGAATCCGATTTTAAGGCAGATATTCCTGTAAATCTTTCATAATGACCAATATCTAAATCCGTTTCTGCTCCATCATCAGTTACAAAAACCTCACCATGTTGAAATGGACTCATAGTTCCAGGATCAATATTTAAATATGGATCAAGTTTTTTTATTCTTATTTTATACCCATGAGCTTGTAATAAAGCAGCTATTGATGATGTTGATATTCCTTTACCTAAGGATGATACTACACCACCTGTAATAAATATAAATTTAGTCACAAATTTATTACTCCATTTTTGGAACATTAGCATCACTAATTATTGCATCTTTAGAAATATCTTCACTTTCTAAAGACTTTATAATAGCACTGCTCTCTTTATTTTGACTTATAGAATTTCTAGCAAGTATTAAACTATTTGCCATAAATATAAAAATAAGGAATATAGTAAATTTACTAATAAATGAATGCTGTGCATTACTTGGAATTTGTCCACCATTATTACTTACTACAATTCCATCGCTGCTAGATTTTTGAAAAACTATTATAAGTGATATTAAAATAGTAATAAAAATTTGAAAACCAAATAAAAAAGAAATCATATTTTTTGCTTCAATTGTTTATAAATGGTATATAAATACATAACTTAGTATTAATACATCATTAATAAAATTTAATCAAAGTTTTTATGAACAAAAACAATACTGTTAACTATGCTTTATTAATATTTAATTTCATTTTTATAGTGATAATATTTTATTTCACACTACATTGTTTTGTTGGAGAAAGGGGATATATAAAAATGCTCGATCTAAAAGATGAGTTAATTATTAAAAAGAAAGAACTATCTTTATTACAAGATCAAAAAAAATATTTAGAAAACAAAGTAAATTTAATTTATGATAAAAGTATAAATAAAGATTATTTAGATGAATTATCAAGAAAAAATTTTGGGTTAATTGGTGTAAATGAAGTTTGTATTTTTGAAAATCAATAAAAATATAAAGAATAAAGACAAATACCTACTGAATATTTTTTTTCCATTATCAATCTTTATTTATGATAGAAAAGTAGCTTTTGTTATATTTGATCCACTCAGAATCTTATTAATTGAAAATTTTCATTTTTTTTAGTAAATTTCAATCAATATTCTTATGCAACAAAGTGATTTTCTATAGATTGATTATCATAATTTTCTTCTTTAGAATCTAAATATTTATCAACACTTTCCTCAAAATATTTATGACACTTTTTTAGACCATGCATATCAAAACCATTATTAGCAAGTATTTGTAAATTTTCACTTTCATTTGAATTTCCTAGCTTATTTATAACATCATCTAATATACAATTTTTATCAGGGTAAAAATCAAAAGCTTCCTTACGGCAAATTGTATTCAATAGTAAATCTCTAAATGGTTTATAGCTCATACTTTCTATTGAATTTACAACTGCCTGAGTATATAACTCATTCGAAGCGAAATACGCTTCTTTCATACTGCACTCGTCTAAAATTTTGTTCATAAAGTAACGTGCAGTTCTACCATTTCCATCATATAATGGGTGAACCTTCACAAATTCAATATGGAAATAAGCAGCAGCATCTACACAGCTATCATGCATTAAATCTTTTGTTTTACTAATTATTGTATCAACTTTTTTAACTGAGCTTTTTGTTGTTTCTGGAGGCAAATAAGCTACTTTATTATTAGCAAAACCCTTTATTTTTACTTCTACTTTATCATCTCTAAAACACCTACCTTTTTTATCTGAAGATAATACTTCGTCGTTCACAACCCTGCACCAACTTTTTATTAGATCAACTGATAGATCGCTAAATTTTTTATTTCCAAATTTATTAATTCCCCAATTATAATCACCGTTTTCAGCTAGTATTAAAAGTTCTGCATCAACACAAGAATATGCACTAATATCAGCTTTCCCATATTGATAGGTTTTTGAATAAATATCCCATAAATCATCAACATTTTTACTTGTAATGCTAGCTAATTTTTGATTCTTCTCAATTAAACTATCTATATCACCTTCATGTATATAATATATGCCTGGCTGGTAAAACTTTCCCTTTAAATCAATTTGCACATCCTCTTTATAACAATTTTTATTATATCGTTGATGTTTACTATCTTTCATATCTATATTATCATGCTGTCTCTTTATAAAATATATAACAGGAGAGATAATAGCTGCAAATAATCCAATAAGTACTGATTTTGTATAACTAAAATCTGAAGAAAAGTGTGCTTTTTTAGCTCTTAAATTTTTTTTACTCATTTTTATACCCCATTATACGGCATTGATTAATAATATAGCTTCACAGCTATATGAACTAATGCAAAATATTTTTTCTAACTAATTAAAATACTTAATTAGTCGCGCATTATACATTTATTTTATAATATATTAAATACTTTTTCATAAAATAAATATTAGTTGTAAAAGTTGAAACACATGTAGGACTGAATCAATATTAAAAATATTTTGTTTAGTGTAGCTCATGCGAAGCAAAATATTTGATGTTGAGGAATGTGAAGTAAGGTTTTAAAAATAACATAAAAAATTTTAAGATATGCAAACACATTTAATATATGGCGAAACGAACAATTTATTGAAATATGTAGCTTATGAAGAGTAGGCAAAACCAGAAGTTAAGGCTTTACAAAAAACTACACAATTGTATAATTCTAAGGAAACAGAAAGGTAGGTGAAAGGAGATAAAAAGGATAGTATGTATAAGTAGAAGCAAATATTATCACTATAAAGTTTTAGAGCAAAAGATCGGACTGAATGTCCTTATAAAAAGATCAAGTGAATTCAATGCCAGTAAAATAGTGCAGTCCATGATTGATCTTATTGAAAAATTAAGAAGAGAGAATCCAACATATAGCAAAGCTAAGATTCCCTATTTAGTGAATAAAAATATCAGTATAAATTAATAATATTATTAACTACTTTTAACTACTTTTTACCAAAAGACAAGCCTTTAAATTTATCATTAAATTTAGATACTTCTGTTACCTTAGTATTAACGTAATTAGCCTCTTTTGTCCATGCTGGGTGAGTAGTTGGATCAACATCTAATTTTAGGTAATCACTTGAAAAAGTAGACCTAGTTTTAAATTTTGTTCCATCAGTCATCTCAACTGTTATCTCTCTATAATTAGGATGTAGCGATTTTTTTGATTTTAAATTAACTACTTTTTTGCTCACTTTTTCTTTATTTGTAACTTTAACCTTAGACATGAATTTATTTATAAATAACTATTACCCCTTCTTGATACAAAAAAAATATTATAAGAGCAAGAATTTTTTTAAAATTATATAAGTTTATGTTTACATAAAATGTAAAACATTATAGTCCTATTGTATTAATATTAATTATTAGAGTTTAAAAAAATAAAA
Organism: Candidatus Aquarickettsia rohweri; assembly: GCF_003953955.1. GTDB lineage: Bacteria > Pseudomonadota > Alphaproteobacteria > Rickettsiales > Midichloriaceae > Aquirickettsia > Aquirickettsia rohweri. The sequence continues at coordinate 6,875 of NZ_RXFM01000051.1, forward strand.
TGGTTGTTAGTTTAAATAAAGTCACTCTTATTGGTAATGTTGGTAAAGATCCTGAAGTAAGATTAACACAAGAAGGCAAAGAAATTGTTACTTTTCCTTTGGCAACTACAGAAAATTGGAAAGATAAGAATAGTGGTGAACGTAGAGAAAAAACTGAATGGCATAGAGTAGTAGTATTTATACCAGCATTAGTTAATATAATAAAAAGCCATGTTAACAAGGGTAGCAGGATATACATAGAAGGTTCATTACAAACTAGAGAATGGAATGATCAAACAGGTATAAAAAAATATACTACAGAAATCGTATTACAAACATATAACAGCACAGTTATTTTATTAGGTAATAAAAATAGCAATAAATCTAATAATGAGGAAATTGTTCATGACTCTACTGATATCAATGAAGATGATAATGACGATAAAGTTCCATACTAAATTAATAAGGTAACTCTTTTCTCCATGTCTGATTTATATAGGCTTGGCATTGGTATTATGATGATTAACCAAAATGACCAAGTATTTGTTGCAGAAAGAATAAAACCTAAAGGTGCTTGGCAAATGCCTCAAGGTGGAATTGATAAAAATGAATCTCCAAAAAAAGCTTTATACCGTGAAGCTATGGAAGAAATGGGAACAAATAATTTTAGTATAATTACAGAATCTAAAAATTGGTATCAATATGATTTTCCATTAATATATCAAAATAAGTGGTTTAATGGTAAATATCGTGGACAAAAACAAAAGTGGTTCTTATTAAAATTTCTTGGAGATGATAATGAAATTAACATAAACTTATATACTCCAGAATTTGCTGATTGGAAATGGATTGATATCAATAAATTAGAAAATATCATAGTAGATTTTAAAAAATCTATGTATAAAAAATTTCAGATGAATTTAAGAAAATAATTGTAAAGATATAAAATGCAGTTATCTGAATTTGATTTTGAATTACCTAAAAATTTAATTGCAAAACATCCAATTTACCCTAGGGGTAATTCTAAATTATTATACTTAGATAATAGTGCAAAAATTTTTGATTATAAATTTCCTGAAATAATAAATTTATTTAAAAAAGGAGACTTATTAATATTCAATAATAGCAAAGTTATACCTGCATATTTAGTTGGAAAGGTTAATAATTCATTCAATATATCAAAAGAAATAGTTATTTATCTAAACAGGGAAATAACTCCTAATAAATGGCTTGCATTTGCAAAACCAAAAAAACTACTTTCTTTAAATAAAGAGATTATTTTTACAAATAATTTAAAAGGTGAGGTAGTTAAAATATTAAATTCAGGAGAAATAACTCTAAAATTTAATTACAGCAATCCCATATTACTAAATAAGATATGCAATATTGGTATGATGCCAATACCACCTTATTTAAAAAGAAAACCTGAGGAAACTGATAACCAAGATTATCAAACTGTATTTGCAAAAGAATACGGATCAGTAGCAGCTCCAACAGCAGGCTTACATTTTACAAACAGTTTATTAGATAAGATAAAAAGCATAGGAGTTAAAATTAATTTTATTAGATTAGATGTGGGATCTGGAACATTTTTACCAGTAAAGTCAAAAAATATTTTTGAACACAAAATGCATTTAGAAAAATTTTTTATACCACAAGAAACTGCTGAAGCAATAAATAAAACCAAACAAGATGGTAATAGAGTGATATGTGTAGGCACAACTACACTGAGAGCTATTGAATCTTCTTCAGATAGCAATGGATTTATTAAGTACCAAAACAGTGAAACCAATATTTTTATAACCCCTGGATATCAATTCAAAGTAGTAGATTGCTTAATTACTAACTTTCATACTCCTAAATCCACTTTACTCATGCTTATTAGCGCATTTAGTGGAATAAATAATATAAAATTATTATATACTCATGCTATAAAAAATAATTATAGATTTTTCTCATATGGAGATGCATGTTGGCTAGATAGAATTAAAAATAATTACACAACTAATAGTTGATTTATTTTCTATATAAATATATCCTAAAAATAGAACATTAACAGTTTTTAGGAATAAAATAGGCTCTGTCGCATCTGTAATATGGTGTAAAATTTTTAAATTATTTATAGATTTTTCCATTAAGCAGCTAGTGAAAGAAATTTATCAAAGTCAGAATTATAATTGTCATTGTCAGCAAGTTGTCCTTTTTTAATCATGTGCAAGAGTTCTATTCCCGCAATAGTTCTGGCGGCACTTCTAAAGGATTTGAAGCCAAGCATCGGCCTAGTTCGTTTCTTTATAAATCTGTGATCGCCTTCTATCCTATTGTTGAGATATTTGTTCTGCCTAATTTCTATTTGGTTTTCTTTAGATAATGGCTTATTGATT